>NZ_JAVKGT010000034.1:0-30464 GCF_031432335.1 Nesterenkonia flava
TCCACGGATCGCCGCGGGCAAGTCGAAAGCGTTGCACTTCAGTTCAGAACTCGGGACCCCTGCTGCGCCGTCGGAAACATGGGACACTGGAGGGGATGCCGAACCCCACAGATGCTGAGAAGAACGCGGGCATCTCCGCGCCCAAGTCCGCTGCCGCCCGGTCCCGGGCCGGTGCGTCCGTGCCGCCCGCCCCCGCGGGCGCCGCTGCCACCGATGCTGATCGTCCCCAGGTCAAGCCGCGGGCTGAAGGCTGGACCCAGGCCGTTGACGCCGAAGGCAGGCCCAAGCTTCAGTTCGCCCAGTCCAAGCGCGTCAAACAGCCGCCCACGCACCTGGCCGATCTGAGCATGAAAGAGCGCATCGCTAAGGCACAGGAGATGGGTCTTCCCGGCTTCCGCGCTAAGCAGCTCTCCGTGCACTATTTCCAGCACTACACCTCCGACCCCGCCGCCATGACCGATCTGCCTGCCGCAGACCGGGACGCTCTGGTCGAGGAGTTCCTGCCTCCGCTGCTGACTGAGGTCCGTCGGCTGAAGACCGACGACGGCGCCACCATCAAGTTCCTGTGGCGCCTCTTTGACGGTGCCCTGGTGGAGTCGGTGCTCATGCGGTACCGCAACCGCATCACCCTGTGCATCTCCTCCCAGTGCGGTTGCGGTATGAACTGCCCCTTCTGCGCCACCGGTCAGAACGGCCTGACCCGCAACATGTCCACCGCTGAGATCGTGGACCAGATCGTGCAGGCCAACCGGGTCATCGCCGCCGGTGAGCTTGATGCACCCAACGCGGTTGAGGTCGCTGAAGAGGCCACCCACGCCGGGCTCGGTGAGGAGGCGGACTTCGCCGAAGGAGAGGCGCCGTCGTCGTCCCCGGGGGAGAAGACCGGTCCCCAGCGGGTCGGCAACATTGTCTTCATGGGTATGGGCGAACCCCTGGCCAACTACAAGCGCGTGATGAACGCGGTGCGCCGGATGATCGACCCGGCCCCCGAAGGTCTGGGCATGAGTGCCCGCGGCATCACCGTCTCCACGGTGGGCCTGGTGCCGGCCATCAAGAAGCTTGCCGATGAGAACCTGCCCATCACCTTTGCTCTGAGCCTTCACGCTCCGGATGATGAGCTGCGTGATGAGCTGATTCCGGTCAACTCCCGCTGGAAGGCTGACGAGGCCATCGACGCGGCGTACTACTACTACCAGACCACCGGACGCCGGGTCTCCATCGAGTACGCGCTCATCAAGGACATGAATGATCATCCCTGGCGTGCGGACCTGCTGGGAGACAAGCTCAATGCCCGTGGTCGGGGCTGGGTGCACGTGAACCCCATTCCGCTGAATCCCACGCCCAACTCGGTATGGACGTCTTCCGAGCCGGAGGTCATGCGAGAGTTCATTGCCCGCCTTGAGGACAAGGGCGTACCCACCACGTTGCGCGATACCCGCGGCAAGGAGATTGACGGCGCGTGCGGTCAGCTCGCCGCCGCCGAAGACTGAGTGAAGAAACGAGTGGAAGATTTCTCGGGGTTCCGGGGCGTTCTGCGCTGGAATACCGGGAGAAATCTTCCACTCGATGCGAACCTGTGAGGACCCCCTATGACTGAGACCGCTGTGACTCCCGAGGCCCGCACCACGGCCGCCGCCCGTACCCCGCGCGGCTCCTTGGGGTGGCAGAAGTTCATCCGCGTGGCGTTCCACGTGGTAGCAATCACCGAGGCCATCACGTGGGCCGGACTGCTCTACGGGATGTATCAGCGCTACATCGCTGAGGCCGCCCACGACCCGGTGCCGCTGTGGGGCATGCTGCACGGCATCGCGTTCATGGTCTTCTGCGCGGTCGTCGTGCTCGCCGCGTGGACTTATCGATGGAAGCTCTGGGAGTTCGCGGTGGCGATCGGCGCGGCCGTACCACCCCTGTTCACCATCCCCCTGGAGATCTGGTACTCCCGTACCGGCAAGCTCAAGCCGCGCCGCTGATCGGCTCTGCCCTCCGGGCATAAAGTCCCGGCCTCAGCTCCAGATCAACCGCGCTCTCAAGCGGAAGTCCACCTCCCGTGGAGCTTGCTGCAAGAAGGCATCGGAACAGTGGTGACCGAACCGACGTGAGGGTGGCACAACGGATTAGAGGTTGGTGCATTGCAGATGGCACGGCGAGGACACTTCACTACTGCAGCGACGACGACGGCGGCCCTGACCGCACTGTTCGCCCTGGCGGCATGCGGTGACGAGGAACCCGAGATTGAGGTCAACGACCCACCCGGGGCCACCGCAGGAACCGAGTCACCCGAGCAGGCCGATGAAGCCCCCGAGCAGACCGACGCAGACGCCGAGGGCACCCCAGAGGCAGAAGATTTCGCGACCGACACCCCGCAGACGAGTTCCCCCGACGGCGAGGCACCCGGTTCCCCGGACGAAGAGACCGCCGGGGAGAGCACGCCGCCACCGGAGGATCCCGCTGAGGATCCCACCGCCCAGCTGCCCCCGGGCGGAGCCGAGAGGGTCCCCGACGAGGACATCGACCCCGAGACCCAGGGAGAACCCACGGAGACCAGCTTCTCCCAGGCAGGTCAGGAGACCGGCTTTCACGACTCCGCGGTGGAGCCGATTCCCGTCTACGCTGAGCCGCCTGTCCCCGGCGGGGACACCGAGGTGGTCGCCGAACTGAGCTCAGACGACGTCGTCCTGCTCGGTGGACGCGAGATCCAGGCGGCGATGGCTGACGGCACCTGGGTGGAGGTCCAGCTCGCCGACGGCTACGGCTGGGTGGAGGTCTTTGTGCTGGAGGGGTTCGAGGCAGGCTCGGCCCAGCAGCCCTGACCCCCGGGCCCTCCGCAGAAAGCGATGTCGGTCAGAGCACCATGGCCGCGAGCACGCCTCCGGCGAAGAGCAGCACGTTGTAGTGCAGGAACGTCGGTACGCACGTGTCCCAGATGTGATGGTGCTGACCGTCGGCATTCAGGCCGGACGTCGGGCCCAGTGTGCTGTCGGAGGCCGGAGCGCCGGCGTCGCCGATGGCGCCCGCCGCGCCGATGAGTGCCGCCGTGGCCAGCGGGCTGAAGCCCACCGCCGCGGCCAGCGGCACAAAGAACGCTGCCAGCACGGGCACCGTGCCGAACGAGGTGCCGATGCCCATCGTGACCACCAGGCCCACCAGCATCATGATGACCGCGGTCAGCAGCCGGCTGTCCCCGATCCAGTCGGAGGTAGAGGCCACCAGATCCTCCACCGCTCCCGTTTCGGTCAGCACCGAGGCGTAACCGGAGGCCACGAGCATGATGAACGCAATGGTGCCCATCATCGCCACACCGCGGTCCACGATGGGATCACCGTCGGTCCAGCGCTCGCCTCCCAGCACAAAAATGACGACGACGCCGGCCAGCGCAGCCATGACCAGGGAGCCGTAGACCAGCTGGAGCGCCAGGGTCACGGCCAGGCCGATAAGCACGGCATAGTCCCCACGGCGCCACTTCAGATCTGCATCGCCCGCATCGAGGGCGCCCAGGGGGTTCGCGGCGTCGTCCGTGAGGGGCTGGGGGTTGGTGTACTCGCGGTCCTTGCGGTAGGTCACCAGAACTGCGATCGCCAGGCCCACGCCCATGGCCCCGACGGGGATGGCCATCGCCAGGGGAATCTGGCCCAGGCTAATCTCCATGCCGTTCTCCGCCATGGCATCCACGATGATCCCCTGGAAGATCAGGCCGAAGCCCAGCGGCACGATGAGGTAGGGGGCCTTCAGGCCGAAGGTCAGTGCCACGGCCACGCCGCGGCGGTCGATCTTCATCCGGTCGAATGCTGCCAGCAGCGGCGGAATCAGGATCGGAATGAACGCGATGTGCACCGGCACCAGGTTCTGGGAGAAGCATGCCAGCCCGGCGATGGCGAACAGCACCACGGCCCGAGGTCCTCGCAGCAGCGGCATGACCCGGCGGATGAGCTTGCGGGTCAGCCCCGAGCGGGCCACCATGACCGCCAGGGTGCCCAGCAGAATATAGCTCAGGGCTGTCTCGCCCTGGCCGCCGAGTCCATCGATGAGCACCGAGAAGGTCTCCTCGAGGGAGAGCCCGCCGGCCACTCCGCCGACGGCGGCGGCCAGCAACAGGGCGATGACCACGTTGACGCGGCTGAGGCTCAGCGCCACCAGCACCAGGACCGAGAGGATGACGGGATTCAGCAGCTCAGCCATGGTGGATTCCGCCTAGGCTGAGGGACAAGTCTGCAGGCACTGGGGGTAGCTCCGTCCGTAGGGGTCTTGCGGCCCGGTCGGCGTGGGGTCTGGGTGCCGGATCCGGAAATGGGCCGAGAGCAATTTCATCACATTGCGGCACCCGCCCCTCTCTGTGTGAATAAGCTGGTCGGATGAGCAGGGTCGAGCGGCTGCAGAGCGTCTTTGTCGCCGTTGCCGCGCTGGGCGGTCTCGGGCTGGGGCTGATTCTTCCCGGCGCGCACTACGCCGAGGGCGCGGTGCTGCCGCTGCTGCTGGTGATGCTCACCGCGGTCTTCCTGCAGATGGAGGCCTCCGGAGTGGGAGCCGTCCGCCGGGCACGCGGGCTGGTGCTGCTGTCTCTGGTGCTGAACTTTGTGGTCACCCCCGCGCTGGCCTTTGCTCTGGGAGCCGGCCTGCTGGGGGAGGAGCCGGACCTGCGGATCGGGCTGCTGCTCCTGCTGGTGACCCCCTGCACCGACTGGTACCTGGTCTTCACGGCGGCAGCTCGAGGGCACACCGGCATCGCCGCGGCCCTACTGCCGCTGAACCTTGTCCTGCAGCTGGTGCTGCTCCCTGTCTACGTGCTGCTGCTCGGCGGTGAGGCGGCCACGGTCGACGTCGGCACTCTCCTGGGCGCGGTGGGGTTGGTGCTTCTCGTGCCGCTGGGAGTGGCGGCACTGGTGCGCTGGACCGCCGCGCATCGGCCCTCGGGTGTCTTCGGAGGAGGCCTGAGGCGCCTTCAGGAGGTGGCGGGTGCCGTCGTCGTGCCGCTGCTGTGCCTGGCGGTCGCGGCGATGTTCGCCTCTCAGGCGGACACGGTGCTGGCTCAGTGGGACGCCGTGGTGCTGCTTCTGCCTGCACTGCTGATCTTCTTCACCCTGCTGCCGCTGCTGTCCGCCGGCGCGGGGCATGTGGCGGGTCTGCCGGCCTCGCATCGCGTCACGCTCATCATGACCACCACCGCGCGCAACTCCCCGATTGCCTTAGGGATCGCGGTGGCGGCCTTCCCCGATCGTCCCCTGATTGCGGTGGCCCTGGTGCTGGGCCCGCTGCTGGAGCTGCCTCTCCTGGCGCTCATCGCGCAGCTGGTCCGCGTGCCTGAAGCGCGCTGACCTTATCCTTCCCGGGATCCCCGCCGATGTGGCAGCGTGGAGGCGGTGTTGAGGTGCCCTTGGCAGGGTGGACCCATGAGTCCTCTTGAGCGCATTCCGGCCCTGAGCACAGCCGCAGTGGGCCTCACCGGCCTGCTGGCACTGACCGCCTGTGGAGGTGATGAGGAGCCGGCCCCGGCAGAGACCGTCACTGAGACGGCGCCCGCACCGGAAACCGTAGAACCCACCGGAGGTGAGCAGGACCGGCCCGAGGACGACGACTCCGGACAGGAATCAGAGGAGACGTCCGCTCCGGAGCCCACCGCAGAGGCGGAGACCCCTTCCCCGGGTGATGAGGTTCCCCCGGGCGGCATCGCGCAGGTGCCGCAGGAGGACCTGCCGGGCGAGGACTTCGAGATGTACTACGCAGAAGGCGATGAGCTCGGCGTAGCCGGCCTGGATCCCGATGACGCCCCGCTGGAGGTCTTCGCCGTGCCCGGTGAGGACTCAGAGGTCGTCGGAGGCCTGCAGCCCACCGACGCGGTCACCGTCACCGGACGGCAGCGCACCGGCTCCGAGGACCCCGACTTCGGCATCTGGACAGAAGTGCAGCTGGCCGACGGCTACGGCTGGGTCGAGGGAGGTCTTTTCTACTTCGGGGCCACCGAGGACATCACCGATGAGCTCCTCGACGACGTTCCCCCGGCGGAAGACCCCCAAGCGATCGCCGAGGGCGTGGCTGAGCGCCTCGCCGACGCGGGGGAGGACATTACCGACGACGACGGCGAACCGGTGGGTCCGGACTGGACCCTGATCACCACCCCTGAGGAGACCGGTGAGGACTTCTACCGCATCGACGTGACCGGAATGATGGATGACTCGGTGGCCGGCCACCGGCTCTTCGTCACGGTGGAGGAGCAGGCTGACGGCTATGCACTGGCGCAGGTGGAGCGCACCCTGCTCTGCTCCCGCGGGGTGGGGGAGAGCGGTCTGTGCAGCTGAGCCATGCCGGCTACCCCGAGTGGGGACGAGTACCTCGTCCGTAGGCCAGAGAGATGACGACGACGGCGGCACCGATCAGCAGCAGCGACAGCGCCATGGCGGCGTCGGGGTCGGTCTCCCGCTGCAAGTAGATCTCCAGCGGAAGGGTCCGGGTCACGCCCTGCTGATTCCCCGCGAAGGCCAATGTGGCCCCGAACTCGCCGAGGCTCCGGGCGAAAGCCAGCACCGCGCCGGAAACCAGACCGGGGCCGATGAGCGGCAGCACCATGTATCGCAGGATGCCGGTGCGGCTGGCCCCGTCCACCGCGGCGGCCTCCAGCACCTCGGGATCCATGCCGCGCACGGCGGTCTCCACACTGATGACCAAGAACGGCATGGAGACGAAGGTCATGGCCAGCACTACCGCCACTGAGGTGTAGGCGATCCGGACACCCATGACCTCCAGTGCGCCCGCCAATAGTCCCTGGCTGCCGAAAGTGTAGAGCAGGGCCAGGCCTCCTACCACCGGCGGCAGCACTAGCGGCAGCAGGACCGCCGAGCGCAGTATGGTCAGTCCGCGGAACCGGGCGTGGGCCAGCACCAGGGCCAGGGGAACCCCCAGTGCTAAGCACAGCGCCGTCGCAACAAGCGCCGTCCACAGGGAAAGCCGCAGCGCGGCCCATGAGGATTCGGAGGCCAGCAGAGCAGGAACCTCCGTCCACTCCAGCCGGGTCAGCATACCCATCACGGGCAGCAGGATCAGACCCGCTCCGAGCATCGCCGGAACCATCACCCAGCGTGGCGGGGCGCCCGGGCGATGGTGTGCTCTCCTGCGGCTGCGCGTCGTCACTGAGGCTCCCGACCGTCGGGTGGGCTGAAGCCGGCGTCCTCAAGGATCTGCCGGGCACGCTCATCCTCCAGCACGAACGTGATGAACTCCGTGGCCGCCACGGGCTGCTCGGTCTCGCGCATCTGAGCGATCGGATAGGCGTTGGGCTGGTCCTCGGCACCGGGTACTGGGAAGGTGCGCACCTGGTCCCCGGCCTGAAGGGCGTCGGTGGCGTAGACCAGCCCGGTGTCCGCCTCGCCGGTGCGGACCCGTCCCAGCACGTCGGTCACCGAGGTCTCCTCAGAGACGGGCGTGATCTCGACGCCTGTGGCCTCCAGAAGCTGCTGAGCGGCGGCACCGCACGGGACCTGCACTGCGCAGAGCACGGTCTCGACCCCATCCTCGGCGGCATCTTCCAGGGTGGCGATGTTCGCCGGATTCTCCGCCGGGGTGATGAGGACCAGGTGGTTGCTGACGAAGACCTCCGGGCCGCCTTCCACCAGGTCGAGCTCGCGTGCGCGGTCCATGCTCGCCTCATCGGCAGTGGCCAGGACGTCTGCCGGGGCGCCGTGGGAGAGCTGCTCCACCAGGCCGGAGGACCCGGCAAACGTGAACCCGACCTGCCTGCCGGTCTCCTGCGTGTAGAGCTCGCCGATGTCTTCAAAGGTCTCGTGCAGGCTGGCGGCCGCGAAGACCGTGAGTGTCCCGTCCTCACCGGCGCCGTCGCTGCCTCCACAGGCGCTCAGGCCCAGCGCTGCTGTGCAGGCCAGGACGGCAGCGCTGCGGCGACGTCCCCGCAACCTCATCGGTCCCGGTCAGGGCGCTCGACGACGACGTTGGTCGCTTTGATGCCTGCAGTGGCCACGACCCCGGGCTCCAGTCCCAGTTCCCGCACGGCTTCGGTGCTCATCAGGGAGACCACCCGATAGGGCCCGCACTGCAGCTCGACCTGGGACATCACCGCATCCGAGGTCACCGCGGTCACCAGCCCGACGAAGCGGTTCCTGGCCGAGGACGAGCCGCCGGGGGATGGCACCTGGGTGCTGCGCTGCCGCGCGAATTGCGCCAGGTCAGCGCCGTCGAGAACCTGCCTGCCGGCGTCGTCGAGGGTGGTGCTCAGCTCGCCGGAGGCTGTCCAGCGGCGCAGAGTGTCATCGCTGACGCCCAGCAACTGGGCAGCTTCAGAAATCCGTAGGTGCGGCATGAAATGAGGATATCAAGACGCATCTGAGGAAGAAATAAGAGAAAAAGTGCTGATCTGCGGATGGTGGGATCAGTCCAGGTAGAGGACCACAAAGTAGATGGACAGCGCCACGAACGGGGCAAAGAGCACAGCATGCAGGCGCACGTGCTCCTTGAGTACCGCGATGTACTCACGCAGGAAGGCACTGGGCACGTAGTACCAGGCGGTGCGTGCCCCCACCACTTCGGCGTCGAGCCGCAGGCGCCGTGCCAGCAGAGCGGCCCGCAGCACATGGTAGTTGCTGGTGGACACCAGCATGGGGCCGGTGCGGCGCGGGTCATCCAACGGCAGGGTCTCCCTGACCTGCTGCGAGAAGAGCAGATTCTGCGCGGTGTTGGTGGAGCGATCCTCAATGAGCACGTCGTTGGGTGCTGCGCCCCGCTCCAGCAGGTACTCCGCCATGCCCTCGCCCTCAGGCCGGGATTCGTCCGGGCCCTGCCCGCCGGAAGGGATCAGCACCGGCCGCAGCGCATCCGTCTGGCGGTAGACCTGCAGCGCCCGGTCCAGTCGTGAGCGCAGCAGCGGCCCTGCCTTGCCGTTGATCAGCTGAGCGCCGAGGATGACGATCGCTGTGGGGGCGACCTTATGCGTGTCGCGAGAATAGATGACCGCATAGGTGAGGAAGATCAGGAACACCACCCCGAGGTAGCCGACGCCGAAGAAAATCAGCACGGCCAGCGGAACCGTCACCGCGGTGTTGGCGTTCAGCAGGTTGATCACCGCCAGAGGGGAGGCGAACAGTGCCAGTCCGGCCAGGGGCGAGAGGAGGTTGGCCAAGCTGCGGCCTTCCCGGCGCACCACGACGAATCCGTTGGCGATCAACAGCAGCCCCAGAATCAGGATGCCCAGCAGTGCCGCCACAATCGCCTTGGCCAGAATCCAGTCCAGGGCAGGCACCTGATCCCAGAGCACGTTCAACAGTCCCGCAACACCCAGCAGAATGCCCAGCACCAGCATCACTCCGTTGCGGAGCATGCGCCGGTCCCTCGAGCGGAACCAGAAGTAGAGGGTCAGGCAGAGGATGGCCCCCAGCAGCAGAATCATGCGCTCGCCTCCTCCCCACCAGAGAGAGCGGCCGCATCCGGCCTGCTGTGGAAGGCCAGGATACGTTCGACGCCGGCCCGCACCGTCTCCGGCCCCGGGGCCAGGCTGAGCCGGACCCACGCATGACCATTGACCGGGTCAAAGTCCGTCCCGGGTACTACGGCCACGCCGGCCTCCTCCAGCAGGGCCTCGCAGTAGCGCCGTGAGTCGAGGAACTGTTCCAGGTGCTCTCCCAGATGGGCATACACATAGAAGGCCCCATCGGCCGGAGCAACCTGCCCCCATCCAAGCTCGGGCAGGGCCTGGAGCACAATCTCGCGGGCCGCCGCATAGCGGGCCACCTGGGCTGCGGCGAAGTCCAAGGAGTCCTGGCTGAAGGCCTCCACCGCGGCCAGCTGGCTGCCGTGGGGTGGGCACAGCGCAATGTTGCCTGCCAGCCGGGAGACCGGGTCCACCAGGTGCTCGGGCAGAATCGCCCAGCCGAGCCGCCACCCCGGCATTCCCCAGTACTTGGAGAAGGAGGACACCACCGTGGCGTGGTCGCTGCTCTCCAGCGCGCTGACCGCCTGGTGCGTGAAAGTGATGCCGTGGTAAATCTCATCGCTGATGAGCTGGACCCCGTGCGAGCTGCACCACTGGGACAGGGCGCTCAGCTGCTCGCGGCTCACCATGGTGCCGGTGGGATTCGCGGGAGAGGCGAGAATCAGGCCGTCCAGAGGCGCCTGGGCGTGTGCGGCCTCCAGCTGCTCCACGGTGGGTTGGAAGCGAACCTGGGGCCCGCAGTCCAGGTCGACGACCTCGATGTCGAGGCTGGCCAGAATGTTCCGGTAGGCCGGATAGCCGGGCCGGGCCAGCGCGACGCGAGCGCCGGCGTCGAACGCGGCCAGGAAGGTGAGCATGAAAGCGCCGGAGGATCCCGTGGTCACAGCAATGCGCTCTGGGGGAACGTTCACGCCGTACCAGCGCTGGTAATGCGCGGACAGCGCCTGACGCAGAGGCATGATGCCCAGCGCGGGGGAGTAATTCAGGACGGTATTGCGAGCGTGGATGGCGGCTGCGGCCTGGTTCACCTTCGGCGGCGCACCCGAGCCCGGCTCCCCGGCGGTGAGGGAGACAATCTCGCGGCCGGCGTCGCGCAGCTGTTCGATGCGCCCCAGAATGCGCATCACCTCGAACCCGGGAACCTCAGACCGTCGTGACGCATGCATGCCATCCAGCCTAACGGGCACCTGCGGGGGCCTGGAACGCCCATATCCCGGGCAAGTACCGCGATCTGCTCTTCAGCACCGCCGCCGAGGAGTACGGACACGTGGAGATGCTGGCCACCATGGTGGCCAGCTACTGGAGAAGGCTCCGCAGGGCATCACTGAGGAGGCCGTCCAGAATGACCCCACCGTGGCGGCCGTCATCGGCGGCACGGATGTGCAGGACGCCATCGCCGCCGGTGCCGGTGTCCGTCCGGTCGACAGCAACGGCAACCCGTGGACCGCTGACTACGTCACCGCCAGCGGCAACCTGCTCGCCGACTTCACGTCCAATGTGAACGCAGAGATGCAAGGCAGGATCTAGGTGGCCCGGCTCTACCACATGACCGATGACCCGGGTGTGCGCGACCTGCTCTCGTTCCTGCTGGCTCGCGACACCCATCACCAGAATCAGTGGCTGGCCGCGGCCAAGGAGCTGCAGAGGAGGGAATCGACCAGCTACCGGCCCCGAGCAACTTTCCGATCAGCAAGGAGCACCGCGAGTACTCCTACCAGGCCATCAACTTCAGCGACGGCGAACACATGGCCGAGGGAGTTCCTCGGCCTCGGAGACTGAGGGTCGCTGACGGTGTTCCCCCGCACGGCTGTGGGGAGGGGTTCCCCATTCAGCTGAGGCTCTGGGAAGCCTGGAGCACCCGATATGACGACGCCGGCCCCGGGCCGAGCGTGTGCGCTCAGTCCGGGGCCGTCGTGCTGGGGTGGGGGTCGCGGCGGTTTACTTCGCCGTCGTCGTGGCGTCGCGGGCGTCGAGGTACTCGCGCACGTCCTCGTCCTCCCAGCACTCCACGTTGGTCAGTTCAGGCATGTCTGAAGCGCGGAAGACGGGGTCCAGACCCTGCCTGCGCTGCTCGCGATAGTGCCGCAGCAGCTTCAGGGCGGTACCGGACATCTCCATGATCACGACCAGGTTGAACATGGCCAGGATCACCATGGTGACACCGGCAATGGACCATGCCAGGTCCACGTCGATGATCGCGCCCATGAAGACCACGGCGGTCAGACCCGCGGCGTAGACCTTGCGCAGGGTCTCGCTGCTGGAGATGAACAGCACGTTGGCCTCACCGAAGGAGTAGTTGCCCAGCACTGAGGTGAACGCCAGCAGGAAGATGATCACCGCGAGGATGACTGCTCCGGTGCTGCCGAAGTTCTGGACCAGAGCCATCTGGGTCAGCTCGCCGCCGATGTTCGCATCGAAGCTGCTCTCCGGGAAGGTGAAGAGGATGATGAAGGCGGTGATGGAGCAGATGATCAGAGTGTCGAGATAGACACCGAGAGTCTGCACCAGACCCTGCTTCACAGGGTGGGAGACGTCCGCCGTGGCGGCCACGTTGGGCACCGAACCCATGCCGGCCTCGTTGGAGAACATGCCGCGCTGGATACCTGCCATGAGCATGGCGCCGAATGCGCCGCCGGCCGCGGCCTGGAAGTTGAAGGCCTCACCGAAGATCAGGCCGATCACCGCGGGGATATGCTCCAGGTTCATGGCAATCACGACCAGCCCCAGCAGGATGTAGAGGATGGCCATGATGGGGACGACGTTCTGGGTCACCTGTGCCACGCGGCGCAGACCGGCGAGCACGATGATGCCGGTCATGACGGTCAGCACAATGGCCAGGCCCCAGGTGAGTCCGGTGGTGTTCTCCATGCCGAGCTCACCTGCAGCGCCGGTGACGGCGTCGACGATGGTGTTGGACTGCAGCGAGGTGAAGCTGAAGGCGAAGCAGAAGATGAAGATGACGGCGAAGACGATGCCGCCCGAGCGGGAGCCCAGACCGCGCTGGATGTAATAGGCCGGGCCGCCCTTATAGGTGTCGAAGCGCCGGGTCTTGTAGAGCTGGGCCAGGGTCGACTCCACAAACGAAGCCGAAGAGTTGAGCAGCGCCATGATCCACATCCAGAAGATCGCTCCGGGCCCGCCCATGGCGATGGCTCCAGCGACGCCGGCGATATTGCCGGTGCCCACGCGTGCCGAGGTGGTCACGGTGAACGCCTGGAAGGCGGAGAGGCTGCGGGTGCGCCCGGTCTCGTCCTTCTGCGCCTTATCGGTGATGCTGCGCAGCATGTCCGGCAGGTGCCGAATCTGCACGGCACCGGTGCGGATCGTGAGGTAGACGGCTACTACGATGATCACTGGGATGCCGACGAGGTTCCAGGCCATCTCCTCGACATTGCCGATGGTCTCAAGGACCGATTCCATAGTCATAATCCGCAACTTTAATAGTTACGGTGATGTTGCGAACAATTCACGCGGGAGCAGGGAAGGCCGCCTCGATGACCCACGCAGCGCAAGACGGTGGCTGGCAGCACTCGGCCTGGGCGCGGACTGTGCACGGCCTCGTGGCGCTGCTGAGCGCATCGGGCCTGGTCAGCTCGCTGTACCTGGGGTGGACCCGGGACACCGACCTGCCGGCGGGTGTGGGGTACTCCGGCGGATTCAGCGCCGGGTGGGACCACATGCTCAACCAGGGCGCCTATTTCACGTTTCTCTCCGGAACGCTGGTGTGTCTGACCTCAGGGCTTCTGGCGCTGCGTCCTGAGCGCCGCTCGCTCGTCTTCGGCGCTCTGCGGCTGTGCGGTGTGGTGTGCATCGTGATCACGGGACTCGTCTTCAACCTCCTGCTGCGTGAAGGCGGGACACTCAGCGGCATCATGCTGTTTAACGACACGGTGCTGCACGTGATGCTGCCGGTGGTCGCACCTCTGGTGTGGCTTGTGGTGGGCCCTCGCGGCCACATCAGCGGGCGGGTGGTGCCGCTGTCCCTCACGGTGCCCCTGGCCTGGCTGGCGGTGACGCTGCTGCGCGGCCCCGCCCTGGACTGGTACCCCTACGTGATCCTCGACGTGCCCGGGATGGGATACGAGGGCGTGGGCATCTACATCGGCGCGATCCTGCTGGGCTATCTGGTGCTGGCCTGTGCGCTGTGGGGTGTGGACAGGCTGATCGCTGCCGGGACCGGGGCAAGCGGGGCTACTCGGTCGGGCCGACCAGGAACATCCACTCCACCCCGAAGCTGTCCTTGAGCTGACCGAAGAGTCCGTTGGGATCCCACGGTGCGGTGGCCAGCGGAACCGTGATGTCTGACTTCGGTGCGAACTTCTCCCACCACGAGGCGATCCGCGAGTTCTCCTCCGGGGTGTCCTCGCTGGCGCTCAGGGCAATGGTGCCCAGACCGTTGCCGGGCATCCCCTCGAACAGGTCGGCGGCCATGATGTGGGCTCCTCGCTCCACGTAGAGGGAGCTGTGCATGATGCGATCGCGGTGCTCGCCGTCGTCGCCCATGCCCTCACCGTAGGTGAGCAGATCCAGCTCGCCCTCGAAGACGTCGGCGTAGAAGGTCATTGCCTCCCGGGCTGTGCCGGGGAACTGCAGGTAGGGAGTCATTCCAAGAGCCATGAGCGTGCCTTTCGCGCGGTGGGGCTGACGCCGCATAGGAAGAGTTGCGGTGCCTGCGCTTAGTGTGGCGGTTGCTGCTGTTCCAGGGGAATACCTGACGGCCTTTCTATGCCGGATTCGTGGAGCTGAGGCTGCGTTCGTGTACGGGCTCAGTGACAGGGGTGGCGCGTCGGCGGATTTCGTCCAGGATACTCACCACTTCGGGCATGCGTTCTTCTCCGATGAGGTCATCGGCCTGCCCGTAGTCGGTGAAGGGGGAGTCGAACAGTTGACCTGCGAGCATGGTTCCGTTGGCGGTGAGATAGTCGATGATCTGGTTGATGAACCGCAGCTGGTCGGCACTGAAGTCTGCTTCACGGATGAACTCGGTGAAGGCTTCCTGCGCGGCGGCACGGTCGAGCCCCACCAGTGAGCGCAGGAAGATGCCGAGCCCGTCGGAGTCGGCGACGGCGGCCTGGAGGTCTTCGCGGGTGCCCACACCGGCTTCCACCAGCAGCTGCTCCAGGGTGTCGAGGTCCTGGTCGGTGAGCTGCTTATTGTGTCGCAGTTTCTGCACCGCAATGTTGTCCAGGTTCTGCCGCAGGAAGCGTTCGGCTTTGTCCCGGATGAGCCGCGGGTTGGTGCCGGGCGTCATGTGCTGAATATCGACGTGGTCCACGCGGGTCAGGGCGTCTTCGAAGCTGCTTCGCACCGGCTTCCATCGGGTTTTGTCCACCAGAGCGATGAGCCCGCGCAGCTTGCGGCGGACGTCTTCGAGCATGAGGTGGGTGGCGTCTGTCCACCATGCGTCTTCCCGGATAGCCTCCAGCAGGGCAGCCTGCGCCCGCACCTCAGGGATGGTCGTTTTGGCGAGCAGTCCGTCGGCGATGTCTTGGATCTTGTTCCGCTGTGCCGCGAATGCTGCGGTGTTGTGGGTGAGCAGCGCCAGCTGGGCTCGGAGGATGGTCAGGTCGAAGCTCTTGGCCTCCTCCGCCTCTTTCAGCACATTAGTGGGAAGCGGTCCCAGCCGGTGGATGAGTTCCTCCGCGTCTTCCTGGGTCAGGTTCTCCCAGGGGCTGGTGTCGGTGTAGCGCTCCACGAGTTCACGGTGGGGACGGACCTGCACGTTGTGCGGGTTGAGTCCGGTGACGTGCACCCGCACCGCGTGGGTGAGGTCGGCACGGAACCCGACGCCCTCCTCGGCGTCCTCATCCTGAGGCTGTTCGTGCAGGGCCAGCAGCAGTTCCAGGCGCTTCTCGAAGAGGCTCTCGGTGAGGGTCTTGGGGCGGGCGCGTTCGGGCTCGGGGACGTCGGCGTTGAAGAAGTCGAGGTTTCCGCAGACGTCGAGGATGAGGAACTCTGTTTTGTGCTCACCGGGGCCGAAGAGGTCTTTTCTGGTGCGGGTGCCGCGGCCCACCATCTGCCAGAACTTGGTTTTGGAGAACACGGGTTTGAAGAACACCAGGTTGAGCACTTCGGGGACGTCGATGCCGGTGTCCAGCATGTCCACGGTGATGGCGATCTGTGGTTGGGCGGTGGGCTGCCGGTTGCCGAAGCTTCTGATGAGTTCTTCGTTGTGTTCCACAGCGTGGGTGATGACGCGGGCGAATTCGCCGCCGTGTTCGGGGTATTGGGCGTTGAATCGTTCGTAGATGAAGTCTGCGTGGGCTTGGTTTTTGGCGAAGATGATGGTCTTACCGAGGGTGTCTCCTCCAGCTACTCGGAGCCCGTGCTCGAAGAGCTGGGCGAGGACCTTGTCCACGGTGTCGGTGTTGAAGAGGCGCCTGTTGATTTCGGCGGCGTTGACGGCCTCGGGGATCTCCCCGTTCTCATCCCATTCGAGCTGGTCCCAAGCGTCTTTCTCTTCGTCGCTGAGGTTGTCGTAGGTGATGCCGTCGTCCATGAACTGAGTGCCGATCCTCAACCCCCGAGCAGGCACGAGGTAGCCATCGGTAATCGCCTCGTCCAGGGAGTATGCGTCGGTGGGTTGGCCGGGGGTGTGGCCGAAGAGCTGGTAGGTGTTGCGGTCCACTTGGTCCACGGGGGTGGCGGTGAGTCCTAGCAGCAGGGAGTCGAACCATTCGAAGATGGACCGGTATTTCTGGTAGACGGAGCGGTGGGCTTCGTCCACGATCACCAGGTCGAAGAATCCGGGCCCGTAGAGCTTGGTGCCGTCGTCGCGGATCTGGTCGATCTGGTTGAGCATGGTGGGGTAGGTGGAGACGTAGATCCGCCCGTCGGGGTCTTTCTCATCGAGCAGGTTGATGGGCGGCTGCTCGGGGAGGTGTTCTTTGAAGGCGTTGACGGCTTGTGCGACGAGGGCTTTGCGGTCGGCGAGGAAGAGAACGCGTTTGATCCATCCGGCGCGCAGCATCTGGTCCACCAGGGCGATGACGGTGCGGGTTTTGCCGGTGCCGGTGGCCATGACGAGAAGCGCGGCACGGTGCTTGTCGGTGAAGTGCTCGCCGACGGCGCGGATGACGCGTTCCTGGTAGGGCCGGTCGGCGATGTCGGCTTTGATGGGGGTCGCGGCGAGCGCTTGGCGTCGGCGGCGCAGCTGGTGCCGCCATTGCAGGTCGTCGTGGGAGAGGAAGGACAGCACGGTGCGCGGGGGATACCCGGTGCTGCCGTGGGCGCGGTCTTCCCAGATCCAGGTGGTCCACCCGTTGGTGTAGAAGATGATGGGCCGCACGCCGTGCTGGGCTTCGAGGGCGTCGGCGTAGAGGCGGGCCTGTTCTTGTCCTGCTTCGGCGCTGCGGGAGGTGCGTTTCGCTTCGATGACGGCCAGGGGTGTGCCGTCGCTGCCCCAGAGGACGTAGTCGGCGTACCGGGTGGTGCCCTGGGCGTCGCGCAGCTCCACTTCGGGTTCGGCTTTGCGGGCGGCGTCGTCGGTGGTGACGGTCCAGCCGGCTTCCAGGAGGGCTTCGTCGATGAGGTCGCGCCGGGTCTGGTCTTCTTTGTAGTCGCGTTCGAGGACGGTGGTTTTGGCTGCTTGGGCTTCGGCGATCTGGGCGCGGAGCTTTTGGTTCTCTTCTTCGAGGGTGCGTGCTCGGGCGGCGGATTCGTCGAGTTTGCGCTGGAACTCTTGGTGTTCTTCTTGGACTTTGACGGCGAGAGTGCGGAGGTCGTCCTGGTAGAGCGGGGTGCGGGCGGCGGCGATCTTGGGGTCGAAGTCGGCGTCGAGGGGGATGCTGTCGGGTTGGGTGGAGAAGCTGTGTGCGGCCCAGATGAGCACGTGGTGGAGCTCTTGGACGAGGTGGAGGGCGCCGTCGGGGGAGAGGTCTTGTCCGGGGTGGGCGGCGCGGTTGCCGCGGGTGCGGAGCAGGTCGAGCTTCTGGAGGATGGCCCGCGGGGTGATGGTGGTGAACTGCGGGTCGGTGGTGTGGCCGACGAAGCGGCTGTCTTGGGGTCGGCGAAAATTCTCAATCTCGTAGATGTGGTAGACGAGTTGTTCGGCGGCATTGCGGGCGTAGACGCCGGCGGCTTTAGGGTCGGAGAAGACGTATTCTTCGGCGCGCAGGGCATATTCATGGATCTGCGGCCATTCGGCCGCGATGAAGGAGAAGTTGCTCTGCGCCATTCGCGTCCCCCGGTCCCCTCATGTGCTGATCAGGTGTTGCTCATCACCTTATCCGCAGGCATGGACACTGTGCGCTGCGTGACGTTGTCAGGCGGCTAGGTGCCGGGGCTCTTGGCGTGCGGGACCGATCCGCAGGTGGTTGTTATGGAATGCGCGCCGCCATTCCATGCGGTCCGGGGTCATGGGCGGGGCGTTATTGTGAGCGCCGTTGGCGGCGTCGATCTCTTCGGCGAGTTCGGTGAGCCAGAGCTCCGCTGACCAGCGGATATGTGCCCCACCAGGCATGTGCTCGAGGGCACTGAGATTGTGGACTCGGAGCTCCCATTGTCCGTTTTGGATGATTTCTCCGAGGGCCACGCCATCGGTTGAGGCGGTGTCGGGGACAGCGTAAAGGGACCAGACGCGGTCGGCGTGTTCGCTCATTGTGCTGCCTCCATTCGTCGGGCCAGGCGGTGGATTCTGTGGGACGTGAACCAGCCGAGAGCCGCGAGGTCTTGGTTTGATGTCTTCCACTGTAAGGGCACTTGGTTGAGGATTGCGAGGATCTCTTCGGCGCTGATGGTGGAATGCCCCCGGGAGTAGGTCCGGGCAGTATGCGAGCCGCGGTTCCTTCAATGGGTACAGATTTCAGCATACTCAGCCGGGCTTCGCTCCCGTGATCATGCTGGGGCCCTCTTGTGCTGTCGGTTCCCGGATCTTCGGCTCAGCGCTAACATCTGTTAGCATCGCTATTACACCCCCGGATGCTTCGGCTACCGGTTAGAGGGCTCCGCTTCGGCGGGGCCCTCGGAAGTTTTCACCCATTTCTCCGGCCGCCTGATGGTGCCGGTGCTGTCTGAGAGCTGATCAGGAAGCTGACTGCTCTTCAGTGACTCCAGCGTGACTTGGCGGTGAAGCCCAAGCCCCACTTGTTTGAGCTCGTTGCTGGATCTCTTAGGTTCCATGGGAGACAGAAGCCCGACATCTCTGCCCAGTTCTTCCTTAGCCAAACGAATGGGCATGACGAGGTCGGAGTTTCTCGACATCATGCCACTTGTCTTGCGGATACCCTTGAAGTAGTCGTCGATAGAGGTTGAACCCGTCGATATACACGGAGGCGGTGGGGCGGCGGGTGCTCATCGCTCTTCACAGCTCCCCTCGGAACGCGCGGGACTGAAGGGAGGAGGTTAGCTGAACCATGTGTTGATGGCTTAGGGCTGTCTTTGAATGAAGGGCGCGAGTGGCGGCAATCTTCTGAGCGAACTGCTTTTGCAGCTCCATCGGCGCGACAAGTATTGGAGCATGCGATATTTTTCCAGCGGATATCGAGGGTTGACCAGACTTGTTGGCGAATTGATTCAAGTGAGCTCGTCGCAGACTTGCAGAGAGAAAGATTGCATCCATTTCTTTGGAGGTGCTTTTTACATACAAGGCATTGTCCGAGACCCAGGACTTGGGTTCAGTTAGGTGAACTGCCCCACAATATGCTCCCACGCGGCCGATGACAACTGTCGGACTATCAAACATGTACTCGTTGTGAAACCCATTGGCGCCATTGCCGCCATAGACCAAGTGGGTGCCGCCTGGATCCATGGCATGGGAGGGGAGAAACTTGCCGGAGCTCACCTTAATGAGTTCTCCGAAGGACACGGTGTATGCGTCTCCTATGGGGGCCTCGGGGGTCCCGACAGTGGATATATGTAGGTTCTCCTCCAGTTGTGAGTAGTGCACATCCCGTGCTTTGGACAGATTCTCTATATCTTTCGCCCGGTCGAGGATGGTGGCGATGCGGCGTTGTTCTTCTAGGGGTGGTACTGCAGGCAGTTCAAGATTGAGGAAGTCTTTCACCGAGGATCGTCGTCGACGTGGCACAGAGCCAAAAGCAATGGTGTCATATCGACTGACCATTGGGCTCGAAAGCAACATGTGTTTGATATATGCAGGATCAAAGCCGTTGCGGATGCGGAATGTCGGATACAGGGGCGAAATGACTCCAGTATCGAATCGATCATTCTGCGCGATTGCCCCAGCCCACAAGAGGTATGGGTTGAAAGCGACATCGTTTCGTCGGATGACCTTGTACTTCGACGTGTCCTCGGTTGCCAGTCTTTTGTTGAAGCGATCTGACTGTCGCACAAAGCCATTGCGTTCAGTGAGCGTGAGGACCGGAACATCATTGTTTGCCGTACCCGCGGCTTCTTTGAACTCCTCAAGGACGTCTCCTACACGGAGCGACGTTGCAGTGTTACTGCTCACTTCAGCATCTCCTTGAGGTCTGTGAGGCCCTGACGGATCTCGTCGTCGAGTTTCTCCAGCTCGGCGATGATCTCCAGCGGATCCTGGGGGTCCTCCTCCTCGAAGACGATCTCCTTATACCTGTTGATGCTCAGGTCATAGTCGTTCTCCGCGATCTCCGAGCGCGGCACCATGAAACTCTGCTCAGTGCGTGCCCGGTCCCGCTCGGCCTCACGCTGGGACCAGCGGCGGACGACGTCGGGCAGATTGTTCTTCGCGTGCTCCTCCGCGGAGAGCCCCTCACGAACGGGGCCCAGCTTGTCCTCATCCAGCAGGGGAGTGCGCTTGTCATCCAGGCTGAACCCGTCAGCCTGCACGTCATAGAACCACACCTCATCGGTGGCCCCCGCGCCACCGGTCTGGGCGTTGGTCTTTGTGAAGAACAGGATCGCCGTCGACACCCCCGCATACGGCTTGAACACACCCGAGGGCAGCTTCACCACCGCGTCCAGGCGTTGATTCTCCACCAGTACCTTCCGCAGATCCTTATGCGCCTTGGAGGAGCCGAACAGCACACCATCCGGCACAATCACCGCGGCACGGCCGCCCGGTTGCAAAAGCCTCAGGAACAGCGCCAGGAACAGCAGCTCCGTCTTCTTCGTCTTCACCACACCCAGCAGATCCTTGGACACCGACTCATAGTCCAAGCTCCCTGCAAACGGCGGGTTCGCCAGCACCAGGGAGAATTCATCAGTCTCACCGATCGCGCCCTCAGAAAGCGCATCCCGGTACCGGATGTCCGGGGACTCCACCCCGTGCATCATCATGTTCATCGACCCGATGCGCAGCATGGTCGAATCAAAGTCATAGCCGTGGAACATGTCCTCATGGAACTGGCGCTGCGCCTCCTGGCGCATCAGCTCCTCACCATGATGCTCACGCACATGCTCACTCGCGGCCACCAGGAACCCGGCAGTGCCGCAGGCCGGGTCAATGACCCTGTCACCAGGCTTCGGGTCCATCATTGCCACCATGGTCTGAATGATGTGCCGCGGGGTGCGGAACTGGCCGTTCTGCCCCGCCGTGGACAGCTTGGAGAGCATGTACTCATAGATGTCCCCATTGGTGTCCCGGTTGTCCATGGGGATTGAATTCACCAGATCCACCACACGGGTCAGAATCCCGGCCTTCTCCGCGTTGATCTCCAGGCGGGCGTTCGCCATGTGATCCGAATAGGTGGAGGACTCGTTGCCGAGGTTCCGCAGGAAGGGGAAGACCTCCTGGTCCAGGGTGCGGTGCAGGGACTGGGCATCCAGGTTCCGCAGCTGGTGCCACCGCAGATGCTGCTGGTCCGGGCCGAACAGGGGGCTCCCCACCACTTTGCCGTACTTGGCCTGCTTGTCACGGAGCGTCTGCACATCATCCAGGCGGCGGATGAACAGCAGATACGTGATCTGCTCGATGATCGTCAGCGGATTGGACATGCCTCCCGTCCAGAAGGCGTCCCACAACCGATCAATCTTTGACTTCAGCTCACCAGTGACCATGACACAAAACTCTATCCGCAGCCGGGGACAGCCTAGTCGTCAGCGCATGGAGCGGCACACTCCGCACTCTCTGCAGGTGCGTATAGCCCCGTATAGGGAAACTCCCTATACGGGGCTATAAAGTCCTAGATGAGTGCTGCTCAGCCGGCGAACTGCTTGGCCAGCTGAGCGGCCAGGCCGGTGTAGTCAGCCGGCGTCAGCTGGCTCAAGCGAGCCTCCGCGTCCTTGGACAGGCCCAGACCCGACACGAACTCTTTGAGCTTCTCAGCGTCCACGCGGCGCCCCCGGGTCAGCTCCTTCAGCCGCTCGTAGGGGTTCTCCATGCCGTCGACGCCTGCGATGGCCTCGGCGCGCATCACCGTCTGGATTGCCTCGCCCAGGACCTCCCAGTTGGCGTCCAGATCCGCGGCGATGACGTCCTCTGCCACAGCCAGCTGCTTCAGTCCCTTGGTCACGTTGCTCAGCGCCAGCACCGAGTGGCCCAGTGCGGTGCCGATGTTGCGCTGCCCGGAGGAGTCGGTGAGGTCACGCTGCCAGCGGGACTCCACCAGGGTGGCCCCCAGTGCGTCCAGCAGCGCATTGGAGATCTCCAGGTTCGCCTCGGCGTTCTCGAATCGGATGGGGTTGACCTTATGAGGCATGGTGGAGGATCCGGTAGCCCCGGCCACCGGGATCTGGCGGAAGAAGCCGATGGAGATGTAGCTCCACACGTCCACGCACAGGCCGTGCAGGATCCGGTTGAAGCGGGCGACGTCGGCGTAGAGCTCCGCCTGGAAGTCGTGGGACTCGATCTGGGTGGTCAGCGGGTTGAAGGTCAGGCCCAGCTTCTCCACGAAGGACTGTGCGATGCCGGGCCAGTCGGCGTCGGGGGCTGCCGCCAGATGAGCGGCGTAGGTGCCGGTGGCGCCGTTGATCTTGCCCAGGTATTCCTGCTGCTCGATACGGCGGAGCTGGCGGGAGAGGCGGTGGACGAAGACCGCGATCTCCTTGCCCAGGGTGGAGGGAGTGGCGGGCTGGCCGTGGGTGCGCGAGAGCATCGGCACCTCAGCGGCCTGCTGAGCAAGCTCGGACAGCCCAGCCAGCGCCTGACGAGCTGCGGGCAGCCAGACCTGCTCGACGGCGTCGCGAATGCCCACCGCGTAGGAGAGGTTGTTGATGTCCTCACTGGTGCAGGCGAAGTGCACCAGCGGCTTCAGCTCGCCCAGTCCCAGGCCGTCCAAACGACGGGCGATGAAGTACTCCACGGCCTTGACGTCGTGGACGGTCTCGGCCTCGATCGCTCCCAGCTCGGCGATCTCTTCCGGGCCGAAGCCGGTGACGATGCTGCGCAGCGCCTCGACCTGCTCCGCAGTGAGCTGAGGCAGTCCGGGAAGGACCCGCTGCTCGCACAGGTGGATGAACCACTCGACCTCCACATGAATACGGTTGCGGTTCAGCGCCGCCTCCGAGAGGTGGTCCACCAGGGGTGCCACCGCAGTGCGGTAACGGCCATCGAGTGCCCCGAGGGCGATCAGCGGCTCGGCGGCAGCGAGGGAGACACGGTCCTGGGCAGCGGAGTAAGCAGCGGTGCGAGTCATGCCTCAATTCTTCCACGCCCTACAGACTCGCGTGCGCGCTCCACCACCCTGGGGAGTTTTCCCCAAGGCACGCACGACGACGCCGCCGCGGCAGGCCTTCCACAGCTGCACTGGTGTCCGGGCCGTCGGGAGTCGCACCTCCGTAGATTCGCAGTCAGCTCCTTCGTGGAGCAGGCCCACCCCCCCGCTCACCGGAGGTTTCCCATGCTCATCTCCGCCGCTGCCCACCAGCTCGATACTGCCGCCAGCGTGTACGACGCCGCCGCCCGCACCCTGTCCACGGTGGGGCAGGAAAGCCGCGACCTCAGCAGTCACCTGGTCCAGGCCCGTTCCGTGGAATGGAGCTCGCCGGCGGCTGAGGCCTTCGGTGACGCCGTGCACTCGGCGCTTGCACTTCCGGCAGCCCTGGTGGAGCAGGAAGCGCAGAGCCTGGCGGTGGAAGCCGGCCTGATCGCCGATTCGCTGCGCGGTCTGGCCGATGGAGCCCGTGCTCTGGCCGCGAGCGTGTCCATCGTCCTCTCCCTGGACTGGGGTGCCATGGCAGCGAGTCGCTACGAGGAGCTGAGGGGTGAAGCCGTGCGGGCACTGGCCCCGGCAGCTCTGGAGGCGAGCCGCAGCGCGGCCGGTTTCGTCAGCTTCATCCATGAGCACCAGGGCATCCCTCCCGTGCTCACCGGACTCTCCAGGATGCTCGGATGAGCTCCGCGCAGTTCAGCTCCGCCTCGCAGCATTCGCCACCGGCACAGTCCACGCGAGGGGCACTGCTACAGGACCCTACTGGCCTCCTTGAGGACTGGGACCCGCGCGCTCTGTTCCCAGCACCGGCTGACCTGGAATTCGGTCACCGCACCTATGGGGGTCCCAGCCGGATCACCCTGAGCTGGGATGCTCTGCTCCAGGCTCAGGGACACCTGAGGCAGGCCGGGACCGTGCTGCAGTCCCAACTGACCTCGGTTCGCCGAAGCATCGCGGCCACCGCCGGTGTCAGCGTGCCGCCCCTGGACTGGCGGGTTCCGGGATTCCTCGCCCGTCTCGGAGCACTACTGCCCACCCTGACACTGATGGACCAGGGGCTGCAGAGCATCATCACCGCGGTGGACCGCAGCGACCAGGCCTACCGCAACGCGGAGACCACTCTTCACCGCTGGATACTCATCCTCCAGCGGCATTCCGAGTTCGGAACAGTCATGGAACACGTGGCCCATCCCGAGGGGGACAAGTCCCTGGCTTATGACAGCACCGCCACCTGGGTCACCCTGGTGGTGCCCGAGACGATCAAGCTCAGTACGCTGCACCCGCGCGCCCGCGCCGTGGTCGAGAGCCTCGAGCTTCTGGCGCGCAACGAACCCTTCACCCGGATCGAGCTGGACCGGCACACGCAGGTGCTCGAGACGGTGCCCGAGCACACCTTCAACCACGCCGGGACCAGCAGCTACTCGGGATTCCTGGAACAGATGCAGCAGGTCCCGCAGCAGGGGGACCTCGCCGTCACCCGCACCACATCGGAGCACGGAGAGGCGTACTACATCGTCCACATCGCCGGCCTGGACCTGGACGGCGTGAATCCCGAGACCGGGCGCGGCTACCGCAGTCTCGCAGATGCGGTCACCAACGACTCGGAACACATGCACCGCATGGTGGAGCAGGCCCTGGAAGCCGCCGGAGCCCAGGAGGGCGACACCATTGCGCTCAGCGGCTACAGCATGGGTGGACTCCATGCGATGAACCTGGCCGCCAACTCTCAGCTGCGCAGCCGCTACACCGTCACTGCGCTGAATACGGTGGCCGCACCGGCCACGAACCGCCGCATTCCATCGGAGACCACCAGCACGCACTACTTCGACGGCAGGGACCCGGTGCCCCAGACGCTGGGTGAGTTCCACACCCTCGCCCCCGAACGGATGGTGGTCCACTACGAGCACCATGACCGAGAAGCCACGGTGCAGAGCGTCTTCGGCAGTGCGCACGCCTACACGCACAACCTCGACGCCATCAGTCGGCTGGAATCCGAGCCTGAAGCCTTCACGAGTCAGGAGAACGCCCATCTCTCCGAGTTCAACGACCTCTACGCCGGAGAGGCGGAGACCTGGGTGTTCTCGACCGAGTGGGAGGCCAACGAGTCCCCACAGATCCTCATGCCCCGGGAGTGGCAGAGCATGCAGGACGCGATCCCGCTGATTGACCTGGTCAGGGATGTGGCGGAGGATTTCGAGGACTCAGGTCCTCTGGTGGATGTCCCGAGCGAACTGCGGTCGGCAGAGTCCGAGCCTCCTGCGGGGCAGAAGTCCCACGGGCGGAGGAGATGACCTGGACAGAGGGATCGTGGCCGAGATCGGCTGAGCTCCGTTGCGGACCGGGGGAGAGGCTACTCGGAGCGGTAGCCCCGGCGCTCCTCTGCGGGAGTGACGATGAAACGGTTCAGCAGCGCTGAGACCAGGGAGACCACGACGGCGCCCAGCAACGCGCTAAAGAAGAAGTCCTCCACCACGAAGTTCGCCGGTGTCCAGGACGTCAGCCAATCGGTAAGCATGAGCATCAGGGCATTGATGACGATCGCGAACAGGCCAAGCGTCAGACACGTGATGGGCAGTGAAAGGAGCGAGACGATGGGCTTGATCGTCACGTTGACGATGCCGAAGATGGCGCCAACGAACAGATAGGCAAGGATCACGGAGCCCGGATCGTCGCTCCAGCCGTCCACTCGGATCCCGGGCACCAGGATCGCGGCAGCGCCCAGAGCCAGGGCGTTGAGAACAATGGCCAGTAGAATTCTCACGTGCACGAGCATATACGCCCACGCAAGGCCATCGCCTCCCTTCCCGTCTACGCCGCGGGCAAACCGCCGGCGCCGGCTGACGGTCTGACCCCCTACAAGCTCTCTTCCAACGAGAACCCTTTGGGTCCTGTCCCGGCAGTGACTCAGGCGCTCGCCGCCGTCGACACGCTGCATCGCTACCCCAACCCCGGGGCGGAGAAGCTGCGGGCCGCACTGAGCGAGCATCTGCAGGTCCCCGACGCCGACATCGTCACCGGCACCGGCAGCCTGGGCGCACTCACCCAGATCATTGCGGCCTTCGCCGGCACGAACCAGGACGGCACCGCCGATGAGGTCATCTACCCGTGGCGCTCCTTCGAGGCCTACCCGATCGTGGTCGGCACCGCGGGAGCCGCCAGCGTGACAGTGCCCCTGACCGCGGAGCACCGCCATGACCTGGACGCCATGGCCGAGGCCGTCACCGAACGCACGCGCGTGATCCTGCTCTGCACCCCGAACAACCCGACCGGGCCCGCCCTGACTCACGCCGAGGTGGAGCAGTTCCTGACCAAGGTGCCCGCCGGCGTCGTCGTGGTCATCGATGAGGCCTATCTGGAGTTTGTGCGCAGCGAGGATCCGGTGGACTCCCTGGCGCTTTACCGCACCCACCCCAATGTGGTCGTACTACGCACCTTCTCCAAGGCCCACGGTCTGGCGGCACTGCGGGTCGGCTACAGCATTGCTCAGCAGGGGATCACCCAGCATGTGCGTGCCGCCGCCCCGCCGTTCTCCGTCAGCACCCTGGCGGAGGAAGCCGCCGTGGCCTCCCTGAACCACCTGGACGAGGTCCACGAACGCGTTCAGCAGATTGTGGAGGAGCGACAAAGAGTCCAGGCCGGCCTCCAGGGCCTGGGGTGGCCTGTTCCCGAGAGTCAGGGCAACTTCCTGTGGCTTCCACTGGGGGACCATGCCCTTGAATTCGCCCATGCCGCAGGCGTACAAGCCCTAGCAGTACGGGCCTTCGCCGGGGAAGGCGTGCGAGTCACCATCGGGGAGCGTGAAGCCAATGACCGTCTGCTGGCCTTGTGCGGAACCTACAGTTTCCCCGGTGTGAACCGACTGACAGAATAAGCACCGACCTACTGGTGACACCGAGGAGTCTTGTGGAGCCGATTCAGCTGCTCGCCCCCGACGGGAGCCTGCGTGAGCATGAGCTCTACAGCGCCTACTTGGAGAACCTCAGCGATGAGGACCTCCGTCAGCTCTACCGTCACATGGCCGTGGAGCGGCGCTTCGATCAGGAAGCCACCTCCCTGCAGCGCCAGGGACAGTTAGCCCTGTGGGTCCCCGCCTGGGGCCAGGAAGCGGCGCAGGTCGGCACCATCGCGGCGCTGAAGCCCACCGACCGGGTCTTTCCCACCTACCGTGAGCACGCCATGGCGCTCTACCGTGGCATCAGCCCCGAAGAGCTCATGGCCACCTTCCGCACCACCAAGCACTCGGGGTGGGATCCCAACGCCTACAACTTCCACATCTACGCGATCGTGCTGGCCTCCCAGACCCTGCACGCAGCGGGTTGGGCCATGGGCATCCAGCAGGACCTGCGGCTGGGATTGCTGCCCCGGGACCGGGCCGAGGATGAGCTGGTGCTCACGTGCCTGGGCGACGGTGCCTCCAGCCAGGGTGATGTGCACGAATCGATGGTCTTCGCCAGCTCCTACCAGTTGCCGATGCTCTACTTCTTGCAGAACAACCACTGGGCGATTTCCGTGCCGGCTGCCACCCAGTCCCGGACCCCGCTGGTGCACCGAGCTACCGGCTACGGATTCGAAGGCGTCCGCGTTGACGGTAACGACGTGCTGGCCAGCTACGCGGTCGCGGCCCAGCAGGCCGAGCAGATCCGCGCCGGTGCCGGACCCAAGCTCATCGAATCGGTCACCTACCGCATGGGCGCCCACACCACGGCCGATGATCCCACCAAGTACCGCCCCAGCGACGAGGTCGACGCCTGGAGCGCCAAAGACCCCATTGCCCGCTACCAGAAGTGGCTGCTGTCCACAGAGAAGGCCGACGACGCCTACTTCGCCCAGGTCGCCGAGGAAGGCAATGAACTGGCCTCCGAGCTGCGCCAGGCCGTGACCACCATGGAGTCCATCGACATCGAGCGGGTGTTCGATACCGTCTACGCGGAACCTCACCGCCAGATCGAGGTCGAGAAGAACTGGCTCAAGGAATACGAAGCCGGCTTCGTCGAGGAGGAGACCCCATGACCACGACGACGCCCTCCCCCCAGGCCGAGGAGTCCACCGTCACCGAGATGGTGCTCGCCAAGGCCATCACCGCTGCGCTGCGAGACGAGCTCGCCGCTGACGAGCGCACCCTGCTCATCGGTGAGGACATCGGTGCGCTGGGCGGAGTCTTCCGAGTTACCGATGGCCTCCAGGCCGAGTTCGGCACCCACCGCGTCATCGACTCGCCACTGGCGGAGTCCGGGATCATCGGCACCAGCATCGGCATGGCCATGCGCGGTTATCGACCGGTTGCCGAGATCCAGTTCGACGGGTTCGTCTTCCCCGCCTTCAACCAGATCACCACCCAGCTGGCCAAGATCCACAACCGCACTGACGGCGCGGTGTCGGCGCCGGTGACCATCCGGCTGCCCTACGGCGGTCACATCGGCTCGATCGAGCATCACTCCGAATCCCCGGAGGCGCTCTTCGCTCACACCGCTGGACTGCGCATCATCGCGCCCTCCAACCCCCATGACGCCTACTGGATGACCCGCCAGGCAATTGTCAGCGAGGACCCGGTGATCGTCCTCGAACCCAAGCGCCGGTATTGGCTCAAGGGCCAGGTGGACACCGCCAATCCGGCACCGGATGCCTTCACCGCGCAGGTGCTCACCGAGGGCACCGACATCACTCTGGCCACCTACGGCCCGCTGGTGCCCGTGGCACTGGCGGCGGCCGAGGTCGCCGGCCGCGAAGGCCGCAGCGTAGAGGTCATCGACATCCGTTCCATCAGCCCGCTGGATGACGAGACCATCGCCCGCTCGGCGGCAAAGACCCGCCGTCTCGTCGTCGCGCATGAAGCCCCCACTTTCGGCGGCTTCGGCGCAGAGATCGCCGCCCGGGTCACCGAGCGTGCTTACCCTCGGCTGCTCGCCCCGGTGCTGCGTGTGGGCGGATTCCACATGCCCTACCCGCCATCGTCCCAGGAGCATCGCTACCTGCCGGACATCGACCGCATGGTCGAAGCGGTCGAGCGAAGCTTCGCCTACGGGAGGACCCGCTGAGTATGAGCCAGACCTTCAACCTTCCCGACGTCGGCGAGGGACTCACCGAGGCAGAGATCACCGCCTGGCGCGTGGCCGTCGGCGACGAGGTGGCGGTCAATGACATTGTCTGCGAGATCGAGACCGCCAAGTCCCTGGTGGAGCTGCCGGTGCCCTTCGCCGGCACGGTGGAAGAGCTCGTGGTCCCCGAGGGTGAGACCGTAGAGGTGGGCCAGCCCATCATCCGGATCACCACGGCGGAGGACGGGCCTGAGGCTCCACGCTCGAACGCGGGATCCTCGGCAGAGGGCCGGGCGTCTGAGGGGTCGGCGTCCGCGACCTCGCAGCCGGAGAAGGACACCAAGGCTCTTGTAGGCTCCGGCCCCAAGGCTGATGCGCCCAAGCACCGTCCGCGCCTGCGTCCCACCGCTCCTGACCTGGTGGAGAACGTGGAGATCGACGACGCCGAACCGGCGCCTCATCAGGGTTTCCAGACCGGGGACCTGGCCGACATTGTGGCCAAGGCCAGTCCGCCGGTGCGCGCCCTGGCCAAACGCCTGGGCGTGGCGGTGTGGGAGCTCGTCGGCTCTGGCCGCAACGGCCAGATCACCCGAGACGATGTCGAGCGCCAGGCTCGGCACAAGAAACAGCTGCGTGACTCCGGACAGACGCCCGCTGCCGGAGCGCCGACGCCGGGACGTCGCCCGACCTCCCCGCAGGAGGCAGGCCTACTCTTCGACGGGCCGCGCGAGGAGAAGATCCAGGTGCGCGGAGTGCGTAAAGCCACCGCCCTGAACGTCTCCGCCTCGGCCTCCACGGTGCCCCACGTCTCGGTCTTCAAAGAGGTGGACGTCACCCGCACTATGGAGCTGCGGCAAGCACTGAAGAACGAGCCCTCCTACAAAGGGCTGAGCGTCTCGCCCATGCTCTTCGCCGCCAAGGCGATCATCTGGGCCGCACGCCGGAACCCGCAGATCAACGCCGCCTGGCACGAGACGCACTACACCCTGCGCAACTACGTGAACCTCGGCATCGCGGCGGCCACGCCCCGTGGTCTTGTGGTTCCGGTGATCCACGAAGCGCACACCTACAACACCCAGGGACTCGCCGCCGCGATCACCCAGCTGACCATCGATGCCCGGGAGGGCAAGACCACTCCCGGGGAGATGCAGGGCGGCACCATCTCCATCACCAACATCGGCGTGCTGGGACTGGACTCCGGAACACCGATTCTGCCGCCGGGACACGCCAGCATCGTGGCCCTTGGCGCAGTCCGGAAGAAGCCCTGGGTGGTGGATGGTCAGATTGTTCCCCGGGACGTCATGGTGATCGGTGGGTCATTCGACCACCGCCTCATCGACGGTGATCTCGCCGGGGCCTTCATCTCCGACGTCGCCTCAGTCCTGGAGCAGCCCGGGCTGCTCCTGGACTGAGCTAGTTGTGATGTTCAGGGAGGTTGGTCAGCCTGGTGATGGGTGGTTGGCCTCCGATGGC
>NZ_JAVKGT010000035.1:0-29212 GCF_031432335.1 Nesterenkonia flava
GCCCCAGCACTGGGAAGCAGGCCTACTCAGCAACACATTTATGGCCTATAACCCCGGGATGTACCTCATTCTCCGGAAGGCCCTCCGCCCAGCGGCGCACCACATCGGGGTTGGCGATCGCCGCACGGCCTATCCCTACCGCCTCGGCCACGTCAAGTCTGATCAGCTCCTCGGCCTCCTCGCGTGTGGTCGGATGCCCGAATCCCGTATTAGCGATCAGGGGCGCGCTCGAGATTCGACGGATCATCTGCACGAGCCCACCACCGGGTTCGGGGCTGAGCACATCCACGTGGGCCAGGTTCAGCGGCGCAAGCCCCTCGGCCAGGGCCCTGTAGGTGGCCATGACGTCGTCACCATCTTCCTCCAGAACACCCTGGACGTTGGTCTGGGGCGAAAGCCGGATTCCGGTGCGTTCGGCCCCTACCGCCTGGGCCACCGCTGAGGTGATCTCCACCGACAGTCGTGCCCGGTTCTCGGGCGAGCCTCCAAAGTCGTCTGTGCGGTGATTGGAGCTCGGCGCGGTGAACTGATGAACCAGATACCCGTTGGCTCCGTGGATCTGGACCCCGTCCATGCCGGCAGCTATGGCATTCTCCGCGGCATGGGCGAACTGCTCGATCAGCTGCTGGACCTCCTCCCCGCTGAGGGCATGCGGCACCGGGTGAGTCTGCTTGCCCTCCGGGGTGCGGATCTGACCGGGCGCGCCGATCGCACTGGGGGCCACCACTCGTCCGGTCATCGAGACCAGCTCATGGGAGATCCTGCCACCGTGCATGATCTGCATGATGATCCTGCCCCCGGCGGCGTGCACGGCGTCGGTGACCCGCCTCCATCCGGCGATGTGGTCTGCGGATTCGATGCCGGGCTGGCCAATCCAGGTGCGCCCCTCGCCCACAGGCCAGGTGCCCTCGGTGACGATCGCCCCCATGGAGGCGCGCTGGGCGTAGTGCTGCACCATCAGCTCGGTGGGGACTCCGCGCTCGTCGGCACGAATGCGCGTCAGGGGTGCCATCACCAGGCGGTTAGAAGCCGCGACGGCGCCGAGCCGAACCGGAGTCAGCAGCGATCGCACGGGCGCAGTGAGCGAAGAGTCTGTCATCGAAGGGGCCTTTCCGCCGTCAGGGGTATTCCGGAAGGAAGAACCGCGAGGCCCTGCAGAATCATCCTCAGGTCTGAGGTGGGGTGGGTCACGTCCAGCTATCTTTAAGCTAGAGCCGCCGGTTCTGGTGCGGCCACGAACGGGAAAGACACCAGTATGAACACTCGCTTCGCGGCGGCTGCCAGCACAGCCGCGCTTCTGGCCCTGACCGCGTGCTCCGGCAGCTCCTCCTCGGAGGAGCTCACCTGGGAGGACAGCCCCCTGCAGGAGGTCTACACCAGCCTCTGGGGCGATACGGAGCGTCCCGAGGAGGAGCTCAACCAGGAAGAGGAAGAACGTCAGCGACGTGCCGAGGAGATCATCGCGGCCTGCATGGCGGAGGAGGGCTTCGACTACACCCCCGCGGTCTACGGCGGCAGCACCTCCTACGGGTCCACCGATGAGGACTGGGGCAGCGAGGAGTGGACTCAGCAGTACGGCTACGGCATCACCACCGATCCCTGGGCCGAGGAATGGGAGGAGCAGGAAGCCGACGTGGAGGAGTGGACCGACCCCAACGCGGACTACATCGCTTCGATGTCGGAGATGGAGCAGGAAGCCTACTATGAGGCGCTCTACGGTCCCATGACCGCGATGACGGAAGAGGAGATGCTCGCCTACGAGGAGAGCATCGAGCTGGGGGAGGAGGACTACGGCCTCGAGTACACCTGGGAGGACGCCGGCTGCCAGGGCCGCGCCGACTATGAGGTCTACGAGTCGGCGTATGAGGAGGAGAACGACATGTGGGAGGATCCCGCCGTCGTCGAACTCTTCGACGCCATGGATGCGATCTACGAAGAGGTGGAGCGCGATGAACGGGTGAGTGAGCTCAACGCGGAATGGGTCCAGTGCATGGAGGACGCCGGCCACACCGGCTTTGCCCAGCCCATGGACGCAGAGAACAGCATCTGGGACGAGTACGAGCGCATCCAGGAGTCAGCCAACGAGGAGGTGGACTGGGAGTCCATCGACTGGGAGGCCATGGAGGAGGGCGAGCTCGACGTCGATCCCACCGAGGACCTCTACCAGAACGCCCTCGAGGCCGCGGGCCTGCAGGAGCTCCGCGAACGTGAGATCGAGCTGGCCGTGGCAGACAAGGCCTGCCGAAGCGACCTGAACCTGGACTCCAGAGTGCTTGAGGTCCAGTTCGAGTACGAGAAGACCTTCCTCGAGGAGCACCAGGCGGAGATCGACGCCGTCCTTGCCACCTACGGGCAGGAGTCATGATCGGGCGCCGCACAGCCCAGCAGGCCACCAGCGGGGTGCCGGATCTCCCCTGGAGCGAGGAGCCCCGTACTGAGCCGTTCGACGACGTCGAGATGGTGGATGACCTTGATACCACGGTGCCTGACCACGTGCGTCCCCCGCGAGCCAATCGCACCATCGTGATCGTCGCGGTGACGGCGATACTGAGTCTGCTCGCCGGCATCGGCCTGAGCCAGCTGGTAATCTCTCCGGCGCAGCGAGCGGCCGAGACCGAACCGCCCGGACCGGGACTCATCACGGTGCCGGTGGAGGAGCGGGAGCTGGCCACTGATCTGACTCTGCGCGGAGATGCGCTCTATGACGATCCGGTGGCAGTGAGCCTGGACGGCAGCAGCGAAACGGGAGCCCCCGCGGTGGTCACCGGGCAGGTTCCCGAGGTCGGAGACGAGATCCATCCCGGCGATGTCCTCATTGAAATCACCGGCCGTCCCGTCATCGTGCTAGAGGGAGAACTTCCTGCCTACCGTTCCCTGAAAGTCGGCAGCTCCGGCCCGGACGTCACCCAGCTGCGCAGCGCGCTGCTGGATCTGGGTTATGCCGCCGGGCATACGGCCTCAGACCAGTTCGATTACGACCTCTCAACGGCGATCGACGCCCTCTACACCAGCGCCGGCTACTCATCTCCTGCCCCGGAGGAGGGCGCCCGGGAGGCGCTGAAGGTTGCGCGGGACGGTCTGCGAGCCGCCCAGCAGGAGCTGACGCTGGCGCAGTCCGAACTGACCCGCGCCTCCAACGGTGCCGGCCAGGATGAGGAGGACGGGTGGACTCCGGACCTCAGCTTTGAGACCGCGTCCCGGGACTCCGCCGCGGTCGCGGTGGACGAGGCCCAGCGGGCAGTCGACCAGGCGTGGCTGGAAACCATCACCCCCCTGCCGGTGGCTGAGATTCTCTACGTAGACTCCTTGCCGCGACGTGTGGACTCGGTCTTCGTAGCCCGTGGCGACACCGTAGCGGGGGAGGCGCTAACTATCTCCGGAGCAGAGCTGCAGATCCTCACCAGCGTCTCCTCCGCCGATGCGGAGCTGCTGGAGGAAGGAATGGACGCGCTGCTGAGCGTCGGCGACGAGGAGATCACCGCCGTGGTGGAGGAGATCCGCACCCCCAGCCGCCGCTCCGGTGCCGATGACGGCGGAGAGGGAACCGATGGCCCGGGATCGGGCGGCGCAGCGCGCTCGGACAGGCGCGAGGTGGTCCTGCTGCCCGGTGACATCAGCGAGGAGCAGCGGGCAGCCCTGGTGGGATCCAACGTGCGCGTGAGCATTCCCATGGAGTCCACCGGAGGGGCCGTGCTGGCGGTTCCGGTGGCCGCGATCACGGCCGGTCCCGGGGGAGAGAGCCGCGTGGAAGTTGCCCGCGGTAAACCCGGCCAGGACCAGGAGACCGAGCTCATCACCGTGGAGACGGGGCTGACCGCGGAAGGTTTCGTGGAGGTCAGAGGCGACGGGCTCTCCGCCGGAGACCTCGTGGTGGTCGGCCGATGAACCTTCCTGTGCCAGTGCCCGCCACAGAGACGAATCCACCGCTGGAGGCCTCGGCCGTCTCGGAACAGCCCGTTGTAGAGCTGCGGGATGTGACCCGCTCCTTCCCCGGCCCGCCCCCGGTCACCGCGCTGCACCCGACCAGCCTGAGTGTGGGCCGTGGGGAGTACCTCTCCATCGTGGGGCCCTCGGGGTCGGGAAAGTCCACGCTGCTGAACCTGCTGGGTCTGCTGGATCGCCCCAGCTCTGGGGAGTACTGGCTGGATGGTCAGCCCGCCCATGAGGCCAGCGAGGCTGAGCGCACCGCTCTGCGCGGGGGACTCATCGGCTTCGTCTTCCAGTCCTTCCACCTGCTGCCGCACCGGACCGTGCTGGAGAACGTCATGCTCTCCACCATGTACGCACCGATCCCGCGGAGTCAGCGGCTGCGTCGAGCCTACGATGCGCTGTGCCGGGTAGGGCTGGAGCATCGGTTGGACTTCCGCCCCACGACGCTCTCCGGCGGTGAGCGTCAGCGCGTGGCCGTAGCTCGCGCAGTGGTCACCGAGCCCGCGCTGCTGCTGGCCGATGAGCCCACCGGCAATCTCGACACCGCGACCTCCGAGGAGGTGCTCAACCTCTTCGACGAGCTGCACCTCGACGGTCTGACCCTGATGGTCATCACCCATGACGACGCCGTCGCCCACCGGGCCCAGCGAAGGGTGCGGATCACTGATGGTCACCTGCAGGAGCTGAGCTGAGTGGCGCGCCGACCACGCAGGGCCCGACCGGTACTTCCCCGTGCGCAGGGCAGCGGCTTCAGCACCGCTGACCTGCTGCGCGAGGCGGCCCACGGCATCGGAGCCCGTCCGGCCAAGCTGGCCCTGACCATCCTGGGCACGGTGCTGGGCATTGCGGCGCTCGTGGTGACCATCGGCATGTCCCAGACCGGTGAAGGCCAAATCGCTCGCCAGTTCGACGCCGTCGCTGCGACGCAGGCCGTGATCGAGCCCGGGACCGCCTCCGGTCAGGACGGCGCCTCACGAGCCCGCACCACCCTGCCCTGGGACACGCCTGACCGGCTCGAACGGCTCAACGGAGTGGAATCGGCGGTTCTGCTGGGCGAAGTTGAGGTCGGTGATGACAGGATCTCTTCGGTTCCGCTGCTTGATCCCGCCGCGGCGGCCCAGGTGCAGCCCGCAGTGCTGGCCTCCAGCCATGAGCTGCTGGAAACCCTGCGCGGCAAACTGGCCACGGGCCGCATGTTCGACGCTCTGCACGACGAGCGCGCGGACCGGGTCGCCGTCCTGGGCGCCACCGCCGCCGAGCGGCTGGGTATCAACCGCGTGGACAGCCAGCCGGCGATCTTCATCGGGGAGGAGGCGTACACGGTGATCGGGATCATCGACGACGTCGCCCGGCGCCGCGACGTGCTCGACGCCGTCATCCTCCCCCTGGGCACCGCCAGGGCTGATTTCGGGCTCACCGCCGCCTCGCAGGCGCAGGTGCGCATTGCAGTGGGGGCCGGGCCCCTGCTGGTGGACCAGGCTCCGCTGGCGATCTCTCCGAACACCCCGGAGAACATCACAGTCCAGGCTCCAGTGCTCTCCTCCGGCCTGCAGGAGAGCGTGACTGGGGACATCAACGCTGTCTTTCTCGCCCTGGGTGGTGTCGCTCTGTTAGTGGGCGGACTTGGCATCGCGAACGTGACCCTGCTGGGCGTCATGGAGCGGGTCGGAGAAATAGGCCTCCGGCGTGCCCTGGGTGCGAGCCGCCGGCAGATCGCGGCGCAGTTCATTGTGGAGTCGGTGACCATCGGACTGCTTGGCGGGCTGATCGGGGCCGCACTGGGATCCTTCGCCGTGGTGGGCATCAGCGCCGCGCAGCAGTGGACGCCCGTGCTGGACCTGTGGCTCGTGGGCGGAGCGGCCGCTTTGGGCGGGGTCATCGGACTGGTGGCCGGGGCGTATCCGGCGCTGAAGGCTGCTTCACTGGAGCCGGTCGCGGCTCTGCGCGGCGGGCTTTGAAAGCTGGCAGCCCGGGGACGCCGGATTTACGCATCCCTGCGGTGGATGCCGAGGTCCGTGCGTCCCGGGACGAGGTCGGGCCGAAGCGCTCGCGTGCCGCGGTAGTCACCGTTGTGCAGCCTCCGGAACGGAATCGGCTGTTCGTGGGCGATTCCTGCCAGTCGGCTGCGCAGCCGTGCCGTTTCACGTGCGATGTCCGCGGAGGAGGCGGTATCGGCGTCGTGAATCACGTGCAGCTCGAATACGTCGATTCCGACGTACCAGAGCACACCATGGGTGAGGGGAAACAGCAGGGATTCGATGTCCCCGCTGATGCCGCGCGGGCCGATGGACCGGGGATCCTCGCCTGCGGTGACGAGGACCAGGGCCTTCCGCCCGGCCAGCTCGCCGTCACCATAGCGCCGCGGGTACCCCAGAGCCGGGTCCACGCCCCCGTGCGCAAAACCGTTCATCAGCACCCGATCGAACCACCCTTTGAGGATGGCTGGCGGGCCGTACCACCACAGGGGGAACTGGATGATGAGCAGGCTGGCCTCCGCCAGACGCTGCTGTTCGCGGTGAATCTCGGAAGGCACCTCGCCGCGCGCATAGGGCCGTCAGTTCCACGATGTTTCCCGGCAGCTCCGGGGCCGCCCCCAGATCGGCGAGGGAGAGCACGGGGTTGAAATTCTCGGCATAGAGGTCTGAGACAGTGACGTGGTACGTCTCGGAGAGGGTCTCACGCCCCGTCTGCAGGAGCTGATGGTTGAGAGAGCCTTTCAGCGGATGTGCGTAGAGCCATAGGGCATGGCCGGCACGCGGGGGGTTGGAGGCTGGGCTGAGAGCTCAATGACGTGTCCATGACTCTTATTTCCTCGCCCCGCGGTGAGACGATGAATGCTTGTAGCGATCGGGGCGGGGGAGGGGTCGTCGCGAGGTTTTGTGGTCGCCAGCGAGGCAGCGCCCGCGGGGGATCCCTACTACGTGATGGGCCCTGACGGCATCTGCCGATCAGCCTCAGACGAGGTGCTTCCCCTGGAAGAGATCGCGCTGGGTCTGCGCACCTGCGGCGTCCGGTTGGACGCCGAGCATGCCTTGCTGACAGGGGCGTATACGGCCAGCGGGCGTATGGCGGAACGACTTCTGGGCGCGCTGCCGCGGGTGCTGGTCGTTCCGCAGCCCTCCAGCAGTGCGCCGGTAGCGCTGCTGGAGCAGGAGATTACGCGGGAAGAACCCGGCCAGCAGGCGGTGCTGGACAGGCTTCTGGACCTCGTTCTCCTCAGCACCCTGCGGGACTGGTGCGCCCTGCCTGAGACCGAGGCTCCCCGGTGGTGGCGCCCACACGGTGGAATCAGCAGCGCGCCAGGTCGGCTATGCGAGTCCCTATGCCTTCAGCGCCGCGTTTCTGCGGGAGTACGGTATGCGCCCCAGCCGCTACGGGAAGGTCGCCGACTAGCCTCTCGCGCCAGGTCGACGGAAGACCTGCAGCGTCAAGGCTGCCAGTGCGATGAGGGTGACGCCCGTCAGGGCTGCCGGCAGTGAGAACGCCGAGCTTGTCGCACCGATCGCCGGGCTCAGTCCGATGGACACGGTCCGCATGGTCCAACTGATCCATGTCACCCCACTGTGGGCGGCGAGTCCGGGTACAGCATCGGCCCGGGCGTAAGCGATCGGCACCGTGACCGCACAACCCAGCCCGGCAAGTGCCAGAGCTGTGAGTGTCAGGGTGATACTTGGTGCCCACGCGGCACCGAGTAGCCCCAGCACGACGGCGCTCAGGCTCATCAGCAGAGTGCGTCGCTGTCCCAGCGCGTCAATGACGCGATCCCCCAGCAGGCGGCCCACGAACTGGGCGCCCAGCAGCACGGTGAGCCCGATACCGGCTGATTCTGCGGACATACCGCGCTCGCCCGAGAGCAGCACGGCTGACCAATTGGTGCCGATGTCTTCCACGGAGATGCCCGCCACCGCGATGAGCACCAGTGGAAGCAGGATCAGCACCATGCGTGCGCGGGAGGGGGCGGGCGCGCTGGCCGGAACGGAGCTTTCCGGAGCGGGGGAGGTGCCGGCGTCGTCGGGTGCCGACGGCAGGCGAGATTCGGGCAGGAATCCTCGAGCCGCCAGGGTCATCATGATCACGCACAGCCCCGCCCAGATGCCGATGTGGGTCAGCAGCGGAACGCCGGCCACCGCCGCAGCCGTGCCCACTGCGCCTCCGAGGGCTGCGCCGATGCTCCAGCCGGCATGCATGGAGTTCAGCAGAGACCGTCCGTAGGCCTGCTGCACGCGGATGCCCTGGGAGTTCTGTGCCACGTCGACTACCGCGTCTCCGCAGCCGGCCAGGACCAGTCCCAGCAGCACCAGCCAAGGATTGGTGACGGCCACGCCAGCGGCGGCCAGCACCAGTGCCGCCCCGATCCAAACGGTGCCGAAGGACGCCGCTCGGGCCACTCCGATCCATCGCGTGATGACGCCGGGGAGGTGGAGTGCCACCATGCCGCCCAGTGCATAGCCCGCCACGATGAGGCCGAAGAAGGCGGTGTCGACGCCGAGCTCCGCTTTGACCTCGGCGTAGCGGGCGAGAAGCGAGGCCGGCAGGGCACCATTGGTGGCGAAGGCCAGCATGGCCGCCCAGCGCGCTCGCCGTGGATGCCGGAGAGTACCGTTCTTTGACGTGCTCATACGATGTGCACTTCCACGCCGGCGTCAGCGAGCTGGGCGCGTTCCTCGCCGGAGAGCTCGCGGTCGGTGACCAGGGCATCAAACCGCTCCAGCGGCGCGACGGCGGCAAAGGCGGTGCGGCCCCATTTGGTGGCATCGCAGAGCAGAATCCGCCGAGCGGAGGAGTCCATGGCCGCCTGCTTCACGGCCGCGTCATCAAGGTCGAAGGCGGTGGCTCCACTGTGCAGGCTCACCGCGCACGGGGTGATGAGCGCGGTGTCGAACCGCAGGCTGGAGAGCGTGCGCTGGGTGAGAGGGCCGGTAAAGGCCTGTTCGTCCACCCGCAAGTCTCCTCCGGGGGTCGTGATGCTCACGGTGTCGCCTGCGGTCAGCGCACTGAGTCCCGGCAGGCACAGCGGAACCACGCGCAGCTGCATCTGGGTGAGGGACCGAGCGGTCTCCAGAGCTGTGGTTCCGGAATCGAGCACCACGGCTTCTCCGGGGCTGAGCAGGGCGGCAGCCGAAGCGGCGATCCGGCGCTTGCCCTCCTGGTTCACGCTGGTGCGCGCGGCAAAGGGCTGGCCGAAGCCGCGGAGCTGGGCCGGGCGGGCCCCGCCGTGGACGCGGCGCAGCAGACCTTGAGCGTCGAGGTCGCTGAGGTCCCGGCGCAGCGTTGCTTCGGAAGCGCCGACCTCTGCCACCAGTTCGGCTACCGAGACAAACTCTGCGGCGTCAACGAGGGCAAGGATGCGCCGATGGCGTTCGCTCGTGCTCATGATCAAACAGTAAACTAGTGTGATCGAACAATCAAAAGTCATGACTGGTTATGACCAGCCGATCACGGAGGCCGCAGTGCGAGAAGACCTTCCCGCCGCCGTGCTCTGGGACATGGATGGAACGTTGATCGACTCCGAGCCGTCCTTGATCCGGGCTCAGCTGCGCCTGGTGCAGGAGTGGACGGGGTCGTGGACCTGGCAGGAAGGGCTCTCCCTAGTCGGTGCAGACATGCGTGCGACATGGAAGCCATGCACGCCGCGGGGGTGGGCCTGCCCGGAGACGAGATCATCGCCCGTCTGACAGCCGAGGTCACGGCTGACCTCCAGCAGCAGATCTCCTGGCGGCCGGGCGCCCGGGAGCTCGTCGCAGAGTTCGCCGACCTTGGTGTGCCCCAGGCCATTGTGGCCACCTCGCCCCGGAATATGGCGGCCACGGTGGCGTCTCGGTTGCCCGAAGGCGCCATCCTGCAGCTGGTGGCGGGGGAGGACGTGGACGCTGGCAATCCCGCTCCGGATCCGCACCTCCGTGCGGCGCGCCTCTGTGGCGCGGATCCGAGGCAGTGCCTGGCGGTGGAGGACTCTCCCACGGCCCTCACCGCCGCGGTGGCTGCTGGAACCCTCGCGCTCGCCGTCCCGCATGACGCGCCTATCCCCGAGGGTGACCTATGGGCTGTTCTGCCCTCGTTGGAGGGCGTGGGCGCGCGCGAGCTCATGGCGCTCGTCGCCTCCCGGTCAGCAGGACCCCGCAGCTGAGGATTCCCCCCGGGACCCTAGACTGCTTCAGTGGCCACCGACCTGACGCGACGACAGCTCGGGCTGGCGTGCGCCATCACCGCCGCAGCGGGATTCGTCGACGGCATCGGCTTTCTGCATCTGGGCGGCTACTTCGTCTCCTTCATGTCGGGGAACTCCACCCGCGCTGCCGCCGATTTGGCCAGCGGGGACCTCCTGGGCTGGGGCAAAGCTATCGGCCTGGTGGCGGCCTTCGTCTTCGGTGTGGTGCTGGCTTCCCTGGTCACCTCAAAGCCGCACCCCTCCGTGGCGGCTACGACGACGCCGCAGCGCAGTCCGAGGCACAGTCCGCTGGGCCCCCAGCTGCACGCCATCTGGCTCTCCGTAGGGATCCTCGTGCTGGCATCGGCCTGCGCGACGGCATCACTCATGGGGGTGCAGCCCGCCGAGTACGCGGTCGCCCCCCTCATCGCGGCCTCCATGGGTGCGGTGAACTCCACCTTCACCCGAGGAGGTGAAGTGAGCGTAGGGCTGACCTATATGACGGGCGCGCTGGTGAAGGCTGCCCAGCTCTTTGCCGCGCGGCTCAAGGGCGCCCCACAGACGGGCTGGCTACGCTATGCCGCCCTGTGGGTGGCCATCGCCGCGGGATCAGCCGCCGGCGCGGTGAGCTACCTCGCCGCGGGTCTGGTGGTGCTGTGGGCCGCCCCCGCCATGCTGGCGCTGTGTGCGGGGCTTGTCTGGCGTCGTCGTCGACTGTAGACACAGAGGAGACTCTTCACCTGGAGATGGACAGGAGCGGTGGGACATGGGGCAGTCAGTGCTCGTGGTGGGTGGGACCGGCGCGCTGGGGGCATGCCTTGTCGAGGCTCTGAGAAGCTCCGGCTTCGACGTCGTTGTAACGCCGCTGATCACCATGTGCGGGCTCTTCTCCGGACTCAGCGGAGTCCTGGCCGCAGATGCCGCCGCGGAGCTGGACGAGGTAGACGTGATCCGGGTGGGGCTGCTGCAGGGCACCAATGCGGCCGTGGGTCCTACGGGCGTCAAGGACATGCTGCGGCTCCTGACTCAGCCGGTCCGGACCGGCCACAGTGCGCCGCATGCTGGAGCGGCCTGAGCGGTTTAGGGGTGTTAAGCCCCTCTGGGCTGCGGTGAGTGCAGAGGAGCTGATTAAGCTCCTGGACCCGGAGGCGGTCGCCGTGGAGGGGCGCTGAGAAGAAATCGCCACGGCACTGGTGCCCCCGACAGGATTCGAACCTGTGACACCCGCTTTAGGAGAGCGGTGCTCTATCCCCTGAGCTACGGAGGCGGGGAACGCCCACCATGGTAGCCGGTATTTGGTCCGGTTACCGGCGACCGCGCACCAGATCACGCACGACGACGCCGATCACCACCGCCACGATTCCCACCAGCAGCACCCAGCTCGTCACGGTCAGGACCGAGGAGACGGCTACCAAGCCCTCGTTGAGCGGGTTCTGGGTCAGAATCCGGTCGATCAGGAAGTTCTCGGTGATATCCACCACGGCGAAGACCACGGCAAGTCCCACCACGACCCAGCGAAGCCGGCCCTTCAGGAGCAGGCCAAGCACCGCCCACGTGGCCAGCACCAGCGCCACAGGGAACAGGATTCCCGCGGTCATGTGCAGGAAGTTCAGCTGCCCCGCCGCAGTGTCCTCCATGACCGCGCGCAGGTGTTCGATATCTGTCGCACTGTAGCCACTCCATCGGGCCCCCGGCATCGACTCGCCGTCGGCAAAGTGCCGCAGCTGAGGCATCGCGTAGAGGTGCAGGTAGAAGAACAGGAACCCAGCCATCGCCAGCAGCGCGTAGACCAGAATCTTTGGCGAGGAGTACTCCCCTTCGGCGGCCCGCTGGTTCGCTTCGGTGAGGAAACCGTCCTTCATGTCTGAGGCACGGCGCTGCGGACGCTGCGCCGGAGACTCGCCCTTGGCCTCAGCCTCACGGAAGCCCCTCAGCCCGCGCGGGAGAGAAGACAGACCTCGCTGCGGAGAGGCTCCGGTCTCAGCGGCGAGGTCGGCGTCGTGGGCTGCGGGATTTCCCCGGGTGTTCTTCCTGCGTCGGGACATGCCACCATCTTCCCAGACCTGCGTTGTCTTCCCAGACCTGCGCCGTGTACCCGATCTGGGACCGCGTGGTACCCGATCTGGGACCGCGTGCAGACAGATGCACCGCTTCTGGAGGCCTCCGAAGCTGTCAGGGGCGGCCCGTAGACTTGAACCACCATGGATTTTCTGTTCACCCCTCCCTCTGAACGCCCGAGCACGACGCCGCCCAAGAACTCCCAGCGGGGTCCTTCAGGGCCGTCCTCGCCGGCATGGGACGACGACGGCGCCGCAGTCCTGCAGGCCGGTCCCGCCGCGTCCCCGGTTGATGCCACTGAGGGGCTGAACCCGCAGCAGAAGGCAGCGGTGCTGCACTCCGGCTCCCCGCTGCTGATCGTGGCCGGCGCCGGATCCGGCAAGACGCGGGTGCTGACGCGCCGCATTGCGCATCTGCTCCAGACCGGGGCTGCACGCCCGCACGAGATCCTGGCCATCACCTTCACCAACAAGGCCGCCCGGGAGATGAAGGAGCGCATCGGGGATCTGGTGGGCCCCACCGCCGAGCGGATGTGGATCTCCACCTTCCATTCCTCCTGCGTGCGCATCCTGCGGGCCGAGGCCGGCACCATCGGGCGCAAGACCACCTTCACCATCTATGACGCGGCCGACTCGCTGCGGCTGATCACCAACATCGCCAAGGCCCACGACCTGGACCCCAAGCGTTTCAACCCGCGCTCCATCAAGAACAAGATCTCCGCGCTGAAGAACGAACTGGTCGACGCCGAGGAGTTCCAGGCCAAAGCCCCCAGCGAACCTTTCAGCGAAGCCGTGGTCACCGTCTTCCGGGAGTACACCGAGCGGCTGCGTGCGGCCAACGCCTATGACTTCGATGACCTGCTGGCCGAGACGGTCTACATGTTCGAGGCCTTCCCCGCGGTGCTAGACAACTATCGCCGGCGCTTCCGCCACGTGCTCGTGGACGAGTACCAGGACACCAACCACGCCCAGTACCGGCTGGTGAGGCTACTCACCGCGCCCGCTGAAGGCGTCCCCACACCCCCGGCCGAGCTCACGGTGGTCGGTGACTCCGACCAGTCCATCTACGCCTTCCGCGGTGCAGACATCCGCAACATCGTGGAGTTCGAGCGCGACTATCCAGAGGCCACCACGATCAAGCTGGAGCAGAACTACCGCTCCACGCAGAACATCCTCGACGCCGCCAACGCCGTCATCTCCCAGAATCCCTCACGCGCGGAGAAGAAGCTCTGGACCGACGCCGGCGAGGGGCCTGCGGTGCGCCTGCACGTGGCCGCCACCGAGCACGAGGAGGCCGAGTGGATTGCGCGCACCATCGACCAGCTCGGCGATGACGAGGGTATTCGTCCGGCCGACGTGGCAGTCTTCTACCGCACCAACGCTCAGTCCCGTTCCCTGGAGGAGCGGCTGATCACCCGCGGCATCCCCTATAAGGTCATCGGCGGCACATGCTTCTACGACCGCAAGGAGATCAAGGACGCCCTCGGGTACCTGCATGTCATCAACAATCCCGACGACGACGTCAATCTGCGCCGTATCCTCAACGAGCCCAAGCGGGGCATCGGTGACCGGGCCGAAGGTGCAGTGGCTGCGCTCGCCGCTCGGGATCGCACCACCTTCTTCGAGGCGCTGCGCCGGGCTGACCAGGCCCCGGGCATTGCCGCCCGCTCCGTCAAAGCGATCGACTCCTTCGTGCGGATGATGGACGACGTCGCCAGCCTGGCCGCCACCGAGAAGCCCTCCGTGGTCTTGGAGGCAGTCCTGGAGCAGTCGGGCATGATGCAGGCGCTGCGCGAGTCCAAAGACCTCCAGGACGAATCACGGGCTGATAACCTCGGTGAGCTCGTGGCCGTGATGAAGGAGTACGAGGCCGGCGCGGCCTCCGAGGGCGAGGCCTCACTGGCAGAGTTCCTCGAGCAGGTCAGCCTCATTGCAGACGCCGACGCGATCCCCAATGCGCCCGACGCCGAGTCCGAGCGTCTGGCCGCGGAGCAGGGTCAGGTCACCCTCATGACCCTCCACACCGCGAAGGGCCTGGAGTTTCCCGTGGTCTTCCTCACCGGCATGGAGCACGGGGTCTTTCCGCACAGCCGGTCCATGGGGGATACCGAGCAGCTCGCCGAGGAGCGCCGTCTGGCCTATGTGGGCCTCACCCGCGCACGTCGTCGCCTCTACCTCACCCGCGCGGAGTCCCGCAGCCTCTGGGGGCAGCAGCAGTATAACCCTCCCAGCCAGTTCCTCGCCGAGATCCCCGAAGACCTGCTCGAGACCTCCGGGGGTTCAGGACTGACCCCCCGCGGTCCGGGCTTCGGCAGCGGGTCGCGCTTCGGCGGCGGAGGATTCTCCGGGGGGTCCGCATGGTCCGGCGGCGGCTCCGGGACTGCCGGGTCCTCGGCTTGGGGATCGGAGCCCTCACTGATGAGTGATGTCTCCTACGGCGGCCCCGCTCGCAGCGCACCCCGCCAACAGGTCAATCCGGATCGCGAAATCCCCTCCCTGGCACCGGGCGACCAGGTCAAGCACGTGAAGTTCGGAGTCGGGGAGGTGTTAGCACTGGAGGGAGCCGGGGACAAGACTGTGGCCAAGGTCAGCTTCTCCGGCACCGAGAAGCGCCTGCTCCTGCGATATGCTCCCCTTGAGAAGGTCTCGTAGGCCCAGCGTCGCGAGATCCCTGTGGCCACCGAGTTTTCCCTCGGACGGCAGACCTGTACGAATATCGACGTCGAAGGACACCACCCGTGGACCTGTATGAGTACCAGGCGCGCGATCTGTTCGAGGCACACGGTGTACCCGTGCTGGCCGGCATCGTGGCGCAGACCCCGGAAGAAGCCAAAGCAGCAGCAGAGCAGATCGGCGGCGTCGTCGTCGTCAAGGCCCAGGTGAAAGTCGGTGGCCGCGGCAAGGCCGGCGGCGTGAAGCTCGCCAAGACCCCCGACGAGGCCTACGAGCACGCCAAGGCGATCCTCGGCATGGACATCAAGGGCCACACCGTGCACCGGGTCATGATTGCCCAGGGCGCGGACATCGCCGAGGAATACTACTTCTCGATCCTGCTGGACCGTGCCAACCGCAACTACCTGGCCATGGCCTCCAAGGAGGGCGGCGTGGAGATCGAGCAGCTCGCGGTGGAGTCTCCCGAGAAGCTCGTGAAGTTCAACTTTGACCCCAACACCGGCATTGATGCCGCCGCGGGTGCCCAGATTGCTGAGCAGGCCGGCTTCTCCGCCGATGAGGCGCCCGCAGTGGCCGAGGTCTTCCAGCAGCTGTGGACCGTCTTCGCCAAGGAGGATGCCACCCTGGTGGAGGTCAACCCGCTGGTCAAGACCGGCGAGGGCAAGATCATCGCCCTGGACGGCAAAGTCACCCTCGACGAGAACGCTGCCTTCCGCCAGCCCGCCCACGCTGACCTGATCGACGAGTCCACCGTGGATCCGCTGGAGGCCAAGGCTGCGGAGAACGACCTCAACTACGTCAAGCTCGACGGTGAGGTCGGCATTATCGGCAACGGCGCCGGCCTGGTCATGTCCACCCTGGACGTCGTCGCCTACGCCGGCGAGGCCCACGGCGGCGTCAAGCCCGCGAACTTCCTGGACATCGGAGGCGGCGCCTCCGCCGAGGTCATGGCCAACGGCCTGGACGTCATCCTCGGCGACGAGCAGGTCAAGTCCGTGTTCGTCAACGTCTTCGGTGGCATCACCTCCTGCGACGCCGTCGCCAACGGCATCGTGAAGGCCCTGGAGATCCTGGGCGACGCCGCCACCAAGCCGCTCGTGGTGCGCCTCGACGGCAACAACGTGGAGGAGGGCCGTCGCATCCTCGCAGAGGCCAACCACCCGCTGGTTACCACCGCCGACACCATGGACGCCGGTGCCGATAAGGCCGCCGAGCTCGCGAGCAAGTAAGGACTGACTCACACAATGTCGATCTACCTGAACAAGGACTCCAAGGTCATCGTCCAGGGCATCACCGGCGGCGAAGGCACCAAGCACACCGCCCTGATGCTCAAGGCCGGCACCAACATCGTCGGCGGCGTCAACGCCCGCAAGGCCGGCACCACCGTGACCCACCTGCACAAGGACGGCTACGAGACCGAGCTTCCGGTCTTCGGCAGCGTCGCAGAAGCCATGGAGAAGACCGGTGCGGACGTTTCGGTAGCCTTCGTGCCGCCGAAGTTCGCCAAGGACGCGGCCATCGAGGCCATCGAAGCCGGCATCGGTCTGCTCGTGGTCATCACCGAGGGCATTCCGGTGCAGGACACCGCAGAGTTCTACAACCTGTCCCTGACCAAGACCGGCCCCGACGGCAAGCCCGTCACCCGGATCATCGGCCCCAACTGCCCCGGCATCATCACCCCCGGCGAGGCCCTGGCAGGCATCACGCCCGCCAACATCACCGGCAAGGGCCCGATCGGACTGGTCTCCAAGTCCGGCACCCTGACCTACCAGATGATGTATGAGCTGCGGGACATTGGATTCTCCACCAGCATCGGCATCGGCGGCGACCCGGTCATCGGCACCACCCACATCGACGCACTCGAGGCGTTCGAGGCCGATCCCGAGACCAAGGCCATCGTGATGATCGGTGAGATCGGCGGCGACGCCGAGGAGCGTGCCGCCGAATACATCAAGGCCAACGTCACCAAGCCGGTGGTTGGCTACGTGGCAGGCTTCACCGCTCCCGAGGGCAAGACCATGGGCCACGCAGGCGCCATCGTCTCCGGCTCTGCCGGCACCGCCCAGGCCAAGAAGGAAGCACTGGAGGCTGCCGGCGTGAAGGTCGGCAAGACCCCCTCCGAGACCGCGCAGCTGCTGCGCGAAGTCTTCCAGGGCTGAGTCCGCCCCGCGGCATCATCAGCTTCAGCACCAACGCCGCCGTCGTCTCCTCGGACAGGGGGAGCGACGGCGGCGTTGGTGTCTGCAGCTCAGACGGAGGCGCTCCGGCGGGCGCGCCGAGGCTCAGGCAGCTGGGCAAGCAGCAGCTTCAGGACTTCAATCACGAGGAAGACCGCTAGACCCACCAGGGTGACCAGCCCCACGTGCTGCAGCGGCAGCGGCTGCGAATCGAAGACAGCCTGCAGCGGCGCGGCGTAGATGAACAGCAGTTGGAAGGCCGTCAGACCCGCCACGCAGACCCAGGCGGCGCGATTGTTCAGCAGTACCGTGGGACGCAGGCTCGTCCCCTGCAAGGCTTTGACATTAAACAGGTAGAAGGCCTGGCAGACCACCAGCACGGTAGTGGCCACCGTGCGAGCCGACTCCAGACTGTCACCAGCGGCCATACGCCAATCAAAGACCCCAATAGTCACTGCCGCGATCAGCAGAGACACCACCGCAATCTGAAGCGTATGCCGCAGCTCCACCAGGCCGCGTGAGGGATCACGCGGCGGCCGCTTCATCACGCCCGGCTCGGCAGGCTCGAAAGCGAAGGCGAACGCCAGCGTCACCGCAGTGACCATGTTGACCCACAACACCTGCAGCGGAGTCAGCGGCAGGGTCCAACCCAGCGCCACGGCGAAGAGCACCACTGCTGACTGAGCGCCGTTGGTGGGCAGCAGGAACACGATCGCCTTGCGGAGATTGTCATAGATGCGTCGTCCTTCCTCCACCGCGACCTCGATGGTGGTGAAGTTGTCGTCGGCGAGCACAATCTCTGCGGCTTCCTTGGTGACTTCGGTGCCCTTGACACCCATGGCCACACCCACATCGGCTCGACGTAGGGCCGGCGCATCATTGACCCCGTCACCCGTCATGGCCACCACTTCGCCCTCGGCCTGGAGGGCTCGCACCAAACGCAGCTTGTGCTCGGGGCTTGTGCGGGCAAAGACGTGGTGCGACGTCGCCAGGCGGCGCAGCTCGTCGTCGTCGGCCGCCTCCAGCTGTGCCCCGCTGACCGCACCGGCCCCCTGATCGAGGCCCATCTGGGCCGCAATGGCACGCGCAGTGCCGATGTGGTCGCCGGTGATCATCTTCACGCTGATGCCCGCGGTGTGGCAGGCTTCGATAGCGGCGACGGCCTCTTCTCTGGGCGGGTCCACGATGCCCACCACGCCCAGGAACGACAGGTCGGTGCCCAGGGAGTCCACGGTCAGGGCCGCGGTGTCGGGCGCCTGGGCCGGGCGCTCTGCTGCCGCGAGCACCCGCAGCCCCTGCGCGGAGAGCTCGTGGATCTGGTCCTCCCAGTACTGACGCTGCGACTCAGGCATGGAGGAGCGCTCCAGGAGCCGGTCCGGGGCTCCTTTGACCAGGACTCGTCTTTCTCGCGTGCCGTGCTCACTGTCAAGTTCGGCCACCGTGGCCATGAGCTTGTTCTCGGAGCTGAAGGGCAGCGTGGTCAGGCGTTCTGCCTGAGCCGGGTCGTATCCGGCCTTCGCGGCGAAGGCCTGCAGCGCGCCCTCGGTGGGCTCCCCGCTGATGCTCCAACGGCCCTGCCGTTGCACCAGCTCGGTGTCGTTGGCGATGCTCATCGCCGCGGCCAGCCGCCGCAGGCCCGGATGATCCGGGTTGAGGGGCTCGCCGGTGCTGGAGAGCACCTCGCCTTCCGGTGCGTAGCCGGTGCCGGTGACCGTCAGCTCCTGGCGGCCCACCACGGCGCGGGCCACGGTCATCTCGTTCTTGGTGAGTGTGCCGGTCTTGTCCGAGCAGATGACCGTCACGCTGCCCAGGGTTTGCACTGCGGGCAGCCGCCGGGTGATGGCGCTGCGGCGTGCCATGGTCTGCACGCCCAGGGCCAGGGTGATGGTGATCAGAGCCGGCAGGCCCTCCGGGATGGCCGCCACGGCGAAGCTCGCTGCGGCCAGCAGAAGCTCGCCCGGCTCAGTGCCGTGGAGCAGGAATCCGACCAGCACCAGGGCGGCGGTCAGCCCCAGCACCGCCAGGGCCAGCCACCGGCCGAAGGCGGCGATCTGGCGAGTCAGGGGAGTCTGCAGGGACTCCACCTCGCTCATCATGGTGTTGATCTGCCCCAGCTCGGTCCCGGCGCCGGTGGCTACTACCACCCCGCGGCCGGAGCCGGCGGTGACCATGGTCCCGGAGAACGCCATGCAGGTCCGGTCGCCCAAGGGGGCCTGAGCATCCACCGGATCCGTAGACTTCAGCGCCGGGACCGACTCACCGGTGAGAGCGGACTCCTCCACGGCCAGCTCATGAGCCTCGGTCAGGCGCAGATCAGCCGGAATCTTGTCTCCGGCGCGCAGGCGGACCGTGTCCCCGGGTACCAGCTCATCGGCCGGTATGGTCTGCCAGCGACCGTCGCGCAGCACCTGAGCCTCGGGTGAGAGCATCTCCCGGATGCCTTCCAGCGCCCGCTCGGCGCGGCCTTCCTGGAGGAAGCCGACGGTCGCATTGACCACCACCACCACGAGGATCACTGCGGTATCCACCCAGTGCTGCAGAGCGGCGGTCAGGGCGGCGGCGCCCAGCAGCACATAGATCAGCACGTCGTTGAGGTGACGCAGGAAACGCCTCACGGCACTGTCTCGTTCTGCGGCGGGCAGTGCGTTGGGGCCGTGCTCCTGCAGTCTGGCCTCCGCCTGGGGGGAGCTCAGCCCTTGGTCGGCGTCGGTCCCGCAGCGGCTTAGGGCCTCATGGACGGCGAGCGCGTGGACAGGTGTGTGAGGGGTCGTGGTGGTCACGTCAGCCATGCGGCTCCTTGGGCGATCCGCTGCCACGGACCGGCCAGGCTCAGCCGCTGGTGGGTCACCAGGAAGGCCAGGGCCAGCACCACGACAACGTGGATCAGGTTGTAGTTGATGAACGGATGGGTTGCGATCGGGAAGGCGGCCAGGCTCAGGCGCTGTCCGAGCCTTCCCCCAGCTCGCGTTCGCGCTGGGGTCCAAAGAGGAAGTGGCGTCCGCTGACCTCGGTGGGAGTCACGCGCACATAGAAGTCTTTGAGCGTGGGAACCCACGAATGCAGACCCAGCGATTCGGCGTGAGCAATCTCCTGAGACGTCTCCAGCCGCTCCGCGGTACCGCGGACCACAACAGACCATCCCTCCTCGGAGGAGAAGTCATCGGCTTCCACAAGAACCTGCTCATTGACGCTGAGCTCGGCGAGTTTGGTGCCCGGTGCGGTGCGGAAGATCAGGCTGCGCCCGTCAGCGGCGATGTTCACGGGGAAGATGTCGGGCCGTCCCCCGACTATCAGCACAAGACGCCCCAGCTCAGCGCTGGACAGCAGCTGCCAGGACTGCTCTTCGGTCAGGACAAGGATCGGAACATCGGTCGGGTGATTGAACATCTCGGGATGCTCCTTTCTCCCACCGGTGCTCAAGGTGCCCGGGGTCCCAATATTACAGGCACAGCGCAAGATTTCTACAGTCTGTAGAAAATACGGACTGCCCGGCACCCCAGATTCAGGGAGAAACTACGGGGGGATACCCGCAGGTCGGAGTCGACCTGAGCTTATGCTCAGGCGACGGCGACCCCGAGCAGGGAGCCGAGTATGTAGGTGATCGCGGCAGCGCCCAGTCCGATGCTCAGCTGGCGCAGGCCGCGGGTCAGCGGTGAAGCCCCGGAGAGCAGGCCGACGACGGCTCCCGTGGCGGTCAGGGCCAGTCCCACCAGGGCGGTGGAGATGATGACGGCAGTCCATCCTTCGGCGCCGAACAGGTAAGGCAGGACAGGAATGAGGGCGCCCACGGCAAAGAAGCAGAAGCTCGACCCCGCGGCCGTCCACGCTGACCCGACAGCCTCGTAGTCGTCTGTCGCGGCCTCAGGGTCATGGGACTTCTCCGGCCGGCAGTTGCATTCGAAGATGCCCATGCGCTCCAGAGCCCGGTGCTCGGCGTCCTCCTTGCTCAGGCCGCGGGCCCGATAGACCAGGACCAGTTCGTTGTGGTCTAAGTCCAGGTCAGGGGCGGCGCGCAGCGTGGCCTGTGTGGGGCGCGTGGCATCCAGGAGTTCGCGCTGGCTGCGCACCGAGATGAACTCTCCAGCAGCCATCGACAGGGCCCCGGCCAGAAGGCCGGCGATGCCTGAGAGCAGCACCACGGTGGCACCGACTCCGGTGCCGCCCATGCCCATGATGAGCGCAAAGTTCGAGACCAGGCCGTCGTTGGCGCCGAAGACCGCGGCCCGGAAGCCGCCGGAGAGCTTCTCGCGGCCGCGAGCGGCCAGGGCTCTGATGACCTCCTCATGGACCTGCTCATCGGCTGCCATGCCGCGTGTGGCGTCGTCGTCGCGCGCGTAGGGAGAATCGCCTTCGGCGCGCTGGGCCAGCGCGAGGACAAAGACGGAGCCGAAGATGCGCGCCATCCAGCCCAGCAGCACGCGATGGGCTGAGGGAGAAGGCAGTCGCTGGGCATGGTCTCCCAGCAGGTGGCGCCAGTGCTGCTGATGGCGCCGCTCCGCGGCAGCCAGACCCAACAGGATCTGCCGCTCCTCGCCCTCCTTGCGCCGGGCCAGGTCCTCGTACAGGTTGGCCTCGGCGATCTCATCGGCCAGGTACTTCCGCCACCGCCGGATCTGGGCGGGGGTCGATTCGCTGCCGGCTGGAGGTCGCTCAGCGGGATCTGGGCGGGAGGATGAGGAGCTCACCCTCTCATTCTTGCCCGAGTGGCGGGCATCTGCCGGGTGTGACAATTCTTCAGCACACCTAAGCGTTCGGCACTCCTAAACCTTCCCCGCTGTGGTCCCCTCCGCCTGCACTACTGGGCCCGGGTGAACCGGCGGACCACGTCTTCCGCGGTGGGAGCGCTGGCTCCGGGAGCCAGTCCCAGGTACCCGGAGGTCAAGTGCAGATCGGGGGTCTGTTCGCCGCTCCAGGTGCGCTCGCCCCGCGTGCCGTAGGGCAGGAAGCGTCCGCCAGCGCGGCGGAGCACCAGTTGCGCCGCGGCAATGTCCCAGGGGCTCGTGCGGCAGTTCAGGGCCGCGTCTGACCAGCCGGCGGCCAGGTGGCACAGCTCCAGTGCGCCTGAGACGATTCGCCGCACCGTGGCGTAGGTGGTGACCAGGCCCGCGAAGGCGCGCAGCGCCTCGTCCCCGTGGGTTTCCACCGCCCACGCACCGGGGAAGTTGGTCAGAAGGCTCAGGTTCTCCTCCGGCACGCCCTCGCGAGAGGCCGGGGTCAGGACGCGCTCGGTTCCGTCGCGGTCGGCCAGGTAGGCGGCGTCGTCGTCGGCGGAGAAGGTCAGCTCGTTGATCGGATCGTAGACCACACCGGCGAGCACGACGTCGTCGATGACCGCGGCGATCGAGATGCTGAACATGGCGAAACCGTGAGCGAAGTTCGAGGTGCCGTCGATGGGGTCAATGATCCACTCGATGCGGCCGCTTCCGCGCGTGCCGCCCTCTTCGCCCAGGAATCGGGAATCCGGCACGGCGTCGCTGAGCAGGCTCACCAGAGTCTCTTCGGTGCGGCGGTCCCATACGGTCACCAGGTCATGCGCCGAGGTCTTCAGCTGGATATCCATCTGGGAGCGGAAGGCCGTCTTCAGCGGATCGCCGGCCTCATGGGCGGCGGAGATCGCTACGCGGCGAAGTTCAGCGGCGGAGGGATCAGCCCTGCGGGGCTCTGCGGGGGAGTGGCTCATGTCTCCACTCTAGAACTGGAACCGTCCAGTCAACGGACGCTGCCCGGGCGAGGATGCGGAGGCGGTCAACACCATTAAGATGGACAACGATGACGACGCCGGAACCCAGTGAGGTCGCCCAAGACTTGGCGGCGTTGCGAGAGCACTATACGGACCCCCGGCGGAACCGGGCCATGGTCGTCGAGGACCGCTGGCACCAGTTCCGGCTCAACCTCGCCCGACGACGTCGGCAGCATGTCACTATGCTCTCGCTCACCGGCTACGGCACCCGCCGGTGGATTCGGGTCTTCTCTCGCGTGGTCATGGCGCCGGACTCTCACTTCGTCAACGGTCGGCGCGTGGCCAAGGTGATCGCCGACGGCGTGCGCGGTTGGCGCAACTTCATCTCCGCGCCCGTGCCCTTCGCCACGGTGACCATCACCGTCGGCGACCACGAGTTCGAAGCCGCTGCTGACCGCGGCGGCATCGTGGACAGCGTGGTGCACCTGCCCGATGGCGCAGAGCTGAGTCCCGGCTGGCACCATGTGAGTCTGCAGGCGCCCGGCGCCGATCCCATCAGCGCGGAAGTCCACATCATCGGCGACGAGGTCACCACCGGCGTGATCTGCGATATCGATGACACCGTGGTGGTCACTAAGCTCCCGCGTCCCATGCTGGCCGCCTGGAACTCGTTTGTGCTGGACGAGCACGCGCGCACCCCCACCCCGGGGATGGCGGTGATGATGGAGCGGCTGCTGGACCGGTGGCAGGGCGCCCCGGTGCTCTACCTCTCCACCGGCGCCTGGAACGTGGCGCAGACCCTGACGCGATTCTTGACCCGCAACCTCTACCCGCACGGCCCGCTTCTGCTGACCGACTGGGGGCCTACGGAGGACCGCTGGTTCCGGTCCGGGCGTCAGCACAAGGTGGAGCAGCTGAACCGTCTGGCGCAGGACTTCCCCAACATTCGGTGGATCCTCATCGGCGACGACGGACAGCACGACCCCCAGATCTACGCCGACTTTGCGCGCCGGCACCCCCAGAACGTGCGGGCGGTCATCATTCGGGAACTCACCTATTCCGAGGCGGTACTGGCCGGTGGTCGTGCGGAAGCGCCCGAAGGCAGGGCCCAGCAGTCTCGGGGCGTGACCATTCCGTGGATCTATGGCCCGGACGGTAAAGACATTGCCGCGCAGCTGGCCGACCACGGGCTGCTTGAGCAGCGCGATCACTGATTCCTCCGGACCGTGCGGGCGAGCCCGCGCCGCGGGCCTGGCTTAGGGTCGCCGCTTCTCCCAGGCTTCGCGGGTGCGCCTGCTGCGGCGGGCAGCTCGCACCGCCGCCGCGGCTGCGAGCACACCCAGCAGCACCGGCACCCAGAACTTCGAGTACTCCAGTATGGGTTCCAGCCACTGCGGCAGGCTGATGTTCGGTGCAGGAATGTTGATCTCGGGGAAGGTGAACTCCGGCAGGGGGAGGCTGGGCACTGGAATGTCCACCTCGACGTCCGGGATCAGCGCACCGATCAGTCGGGCGATCAGTGGTCCCAGGACCAGAACGAGCAGCGCCCAGCCAGCTTTGCCCATCCCGCCGCCGATCGGATAGACCACTCGTCTCCAGGGGGAGGCCGCGATCTTAGCGAGTCTGGCCTCAGCTGCGGAGCCGGCTGGGGGATCGAAGTCGGCGAGGGCGCCGTCGTCGTCCTTGAAACGCACCGTGCGGACCGTATCGGCGCGCCAGCCGCCCACGGTGACCTTGACCCGTGCCCCCGTGAACTGGTGCTGGTTGGCGATGGGCTTGGACTCCTCGGTCAGCGGCTCGCCCTCTGCGTTGAACGTCATGTCCCGGAGCCCGTCGACTCGAGCGATGCTCCGCCCCTCCCGCCGGAAGAGCATCACGGAACGGTGCTCGGGAATGTCCTCCGCGGGGAACTCCGGGTCCAGGGAGCTCAGCTGCTCCAGAGTTCCGGTGATGACCTCCAGAGCGCCCAGAGTGGGGTGCTGAAGCCGCCAGGTCTCGGCAGCAGAGGATGGTCCGGGCGTGGGCATGGTTTCCACGTTAGGGGCCACGGCGGGGACGGGCCTCATCCCCACGGCTGATTGTGCGGGCGAACGGCCCCGCTCGGGTCGGTGCACTTCTGGGTGAGCGCATTTCTGTGTCGGTGCACTTCCGAGTCGGCGCACGTCCGAGCCACCGCGCGTCCGAGTCAGGGCACCCATGAAACAGAAGCGGGTCCTTGCCGCCTACTCACTCACTGAAGTGCTGCCTCTGTTGCAGGCAGGACCTGTGGGAGCGGGGCGGGTGAAACACAGGCGGGCGGTGAGCGTCAGCCGGTGATGAGACCACCGAGGCCGGGCACGAAGGTGTTGACCAGTCCGCCCTGGCCACGTAGGTACCGGGAGGCCCGCTGGAAGTGCAGCCTGCGGTTGACCTCGATGGCGCGGGAGTAGTGGCCGATCAGCTGGTTGCAGATCGCCTCCCACGTGCGGTCCTGGACCTGAGCGTGGGCGGCGGCGGCACAGCGGGCGCGCATGGCCTCATCGCTTACCAGGTGCTCCACCGCCGATCGCAGCGCGGAGAGATCACCGGGCTGGTACAGCCACCCTGTGCGGCCCTCATCCACCAGGTCCAGGGGCCCGCCGCGGCCTACTGCCACTACGGGCACGGCCGCAGCCATCGCCTCTTGGATGGTCTGGCAAAATGTCTCGGCCTCACCAGGGTGGACGAACACGTCCAGGCTGGCCACATGCGCTCCGAGGTCGTCTCCGGAACGGAATCCGGCAAAGTAGGCGTGGGGGAGCTTCCTACGCAGAAAGTCCTCCTGCGGGCCGGTGCCGATGATGACCAGCCGCGTCCCGGGGAGGTCGTCCAGCACGGCGAGGTCTTCGATCTGCTTTTCTGCCGCCATGCGCCCCACAAACCCGATGAGCTTCTCTCCGTTGGGGGCGATGCGGGCGCGCAGCTCCTCGTCGCGCCGGGCGGGGGAGAAGCGCTGCAGATCGACGCCGCGTCGCCAGGTCTTCAGCCGCTTGATGCCGCGCTCCCGCAGCTGCTGCTTGCAGAAGGAACTGGGTACCAGGGTCAGTGTGGAGGCCATGTGCATGCGGTCCACGTGCTGCCACAGCAGCTCCTCGGCCCACGGCAGCTTGTACCGGGCCGCGTAGGTGGGCACCTCAGTCTGGTAGATGGAGACGGTGGGCAGTCCCAGCGCCTCCGCGGCCTGGATGGCCCGCCATCCCAGCACAAAGGGGGAGGCGATGTGGACGACGTCGGGCTGAATATCCTCCAGCAGATGCCGGATGCGCATCACGAACCCGGCAGCCACCCGGACCTTGGGATAGTCGGGAAGCGGCAGCGAAGGGACTCGGATGACGGGGTGGCCCTCGCAGAGCTCCGGCTGGTCCGGGATCTCCTCCAGGAGCGGATTGGTCTCCAGAAAGGAGTCGCTGGGGGCGATGACCGTGACCTCGTCTCCGCGCCGCCGCAGATGGGCAAGCACGTGGAGAACGGAGTTAGTCACGCCGTTCATATGGGGCAGGAAAGACTCAGCAACCACCACAACCTTCACATCTCCTACAGTAGGGCGGAAATCCGGGGCAGAGCCGGCCCTACGGTTGCTGTTCGGTAAACATGTGGGGAACCCTTGGCAACCGCGGATTCACCGCTCGTTATGACACTCGCATCGCCCCAGTTCAGCGCCGGTGCCTGTCTGCCCGCGCGTTCAGGACATGTCCAGCTCTCCGGGGTGCCCACAGCGCCGGGCCGCGGTGCCGCTGCCGGGAAACCGGGGCACGCAGTGGCACCATAGTGTCAATGGCCTCCGATGACACCAGTGCTCCACGCGGACTGCGCTTGCCGACTCCGCCACTGTGGCTCTTCGGGCTGCTTGAAGGGATCGCCGCGGTGCTGGTCACCGCGCTGCTGATCGCTGTGCCCGTTTTTGGACTGGCCGTGGCGCAGGGCTTCACGCTGGAGGGCTTGGGCAGCGCGAATCTCGACATGGATGCCAGTGCGACGACGGCGCTCGCCGCCCAGGTGTGGTTGGTGGTCCATGCCGCGCCCCTGGAACTGGTGGACGCACCAGAGGCCGGGTTCTTCCACCTGGTTCCCCTGGGCCTGACACTTATTCCGTTTCTCCTCTCCGTCCGGGCCGGGCGCCGTCTGGCCCAGGGGGCGTACCCCGACCAGCTCTGGCAGGGGCTGGTCGGCTACATCCTGATCTTCGGTGTGGCCGCAGGCCTGATCGCCCCTTACGCCCAGACCCCGCTGGTCTCAGCCTCGGTGCTGTGGGCGGTAGTGGCTGCGGTCCTGGTCTCCGCCGTGGGAATCCTCGGCGGCTGCTACGCCGAAGCGCGCAGCGCCACGCGCATGATCGGTGTGGACCTGGAGGCCAAGATCGAGGAGCTCTCGCAGCGCCTGAAGTGGGCCGGCGCCTACGTCTGGGCGGTGCTCAAGGGCGGCGCGGTCGCCGCCACGGCGGCCGTAGGGCTGGCGGCCCTGCTGACAGCGGGACAACTGGCGGTCCACTGGATGGATATCGCGAACACCCATCAGCAGCTGGACACCGGATGGGGCGGCACTCTGGGACTGACGCTGCTGCACCTGGCGCTGCTGCCTAATCTGGTGCTGTGGGCCCTGGCCTACTCCACGGGAGCCGGATTCGCCGTGGGGACTGGCACCGTGGTGAGTCCTTTCGCCGTGGAGCTGGGCCCTGTGCCGGCGGTTCCGGTCCTCTCCGCGCTGCCCCAGACTGCCTACGAGTATTCGTTCGCCGTGCTGGCGCTGCCGGTGGCGGCGGGCTTCCTCGCCGGGTGGTGGCAGATGCGCGAGGGGGAGAACCACGTCGATGACTGGTTCGCGCTGCGCGTTCCCTGGCGTCCGGCGTCGCTGACACTCTCCACTCTGACGCTGGGGGTGCTCACCGGCGCGGTCGCGGCCGTTCTTCTGGTGCTGCCCCTATGGCTGTCCCATATCTCCCTCGGGCTGGGCCGGATGACCGACCTGGGCCCGCACGCCCTCTACGCTGCCGGCCTGCTCGGCGCGTGGGTCGCACTGGGGACGGTGCTGGGGTACCTCATCACGACTGGCGTGAAGACGCTGGTGCGGGCCAAGCCCTCGCCAGCGGCGCCGGCAGCGCGTCCGGCGCGACGACGACGTCACCGCGCCGGGGAGGAGGCCTCATCGGAGGAGACTTCGGATGAGGAAGACCAGGCTCAGTCTGAGCCGGAGAGGAAGGACAGCAGTCCTTCCTCATACTCCCGGTAGCAGGCGGCGGTGGCCCGCTCGGTCAGAGCGGCATCCTGGCAGGTCTCGAATGTCACGGTGGCGTCCCAGAAGATTGCCTGGAAGGTGGAGGTCAGGGCGAAGAATCCGCAGCAGATCAGGGTCAGGCCTGCGCTGATGTAGACCAACGCGGGCAGTCGTCGTCGGACGCAGCGCACCAGCAGAGCGGCGGCGCCCACCACGCCGGCGAGACCCGCCACAGCGCTGAGCAGGCGCCAGGGCAGCGGCAGCTGCAGCCCGATGTAGGCCACCAGGATCGCCAGCAGCAGCCATCCGGTGTATCGGGCGTAGGACTTCGCGTCCTCCTGGTCCAGTTCGGGGCGGCCGCCGCGCTGGGATCCGCGTTCAGGACGCGTCTTCTCCGGCGCAGGGGCTGGGGGTCCGGGCGGCGGCGTGGCACTCATAGTGAGAGTCAGCTTACCGCCGTCGGGGATAGGCTGAACCCTATGCGTATTGTCATTCTGGCCTCTGGTTCGGGCTCCAACATGCAGGCGGTCATCGATGCCGCCGCAGCGGGTGAGCTCGCCGTGGATATTCTCGCCGTGGGCTCGGATGTTGCCGGTTCTGGCGCTTTGGAGCGGGCGGAGCGGGTGGGGATTCCGTCCTTCGCCGTGGGGCTGGAGCCGGGTGCCTCGGCCGCAGAGCGCCAGGCATGGAATGAGCGACTGCGGGAGACGGTAGCGGGCTACAGGCCCGATGTGCTGGTGCTCAGCGGTTTCATGCGGATTCTCTCCGCAGAGTTTCTGGACCGTCTTGGCGTGCCGGTGATCAACACTCACCCGGCGCTGCTGCCCAGCTTCCCCGGAGCACACGGCGTGCGTGATGCCCTGGCTGCCGGAATGAAGATCACCGGCTGCACGGTCCACCAGGTCGACGCGGGAGTGGACACCGGTCCGATCCTCGCCCAGGCTGCCGTGGAGATTCTCCCCGACGACGACGAAACCTCGCTGCACGAGCGTATCAAGGTCCAGGAGCGCCGACTCCTGGTGGAGACCCTGGCCCAGCTTGCTCAGGGCGATCTGGTGCTGAGATAGACCCTGGTCTTGGTACCGCCGCGCCCCGAAATCACTGCGCCCTGAAATCACTGCGCCCCGAAGTGTCGGATATGCGGTGCCTTTGCGCGACTTCCCTCCGCTGAGGCACCGCGATTCCGAGAATTCTCGAGGAAACCCGGGGCAGGGCAGGGCCACCCCGTGAGCGTGGCGGGGTGTCCCCGCCTGCGGGACTAGCTGTGATGTTCAGGGAGGTTGGTCAGCCTGGTGATGGGTGGTTGGCCTCCGATGGC
>NZ_JAVKGT010000036.1:0-28514 GCF_031432335.1 Nesterenkonia flava
CGGAATGTCGCTTACAACTACGCAGACCACCGCTTCCAACTCCCGCTACGTGCCAGCCACCACGTCCAGCCCCCGGGCGTAGATGAAGTCGATGCGGTCCCGCGGCTCGGCCTCCCGGGGCTCGATCTGGGACCAGGTCAGGCCCGGGGCCTTGGCCGGGTAGGGGTGGGCGGAGCGGAAGGCGTCGGTGAAGCCGGCGTCCATGAACGCCTGTGTGGCCGGCCAGGCTGTCTGCGGCTGGCCGACGCCGTTCCAGTCCAGCCCGGAGGGCACATTGAAGTCTCCGGCGATGATCACCGGCAGCTCACCCAGCTCAGCCAGGATTCGGTCCGTTTCGGAGAGAATCTTCGCGGCCTCCTCCGTGCGCATCTGCTCACCGCGCTGAGAGAAGACGGTCTCGGCGTCCTCGGGCAGAGAGGCAGCGCGGTAGGGGCCGTAGTCCCAGGGGGCCAGATGCACCGACCAGGCCAGGACCTCACCGAGGCGGGTCTGCACCAGCGCAGCGGTGGCGAAGGGGGCCGTGTCGGTGCTCAATAGCCGGATGGGGGAGGGACTGAGGACCGCGCAGTCGTAGTCCTGCTGGGCTACGGTCATCCCGGCGACGCGCCCCAGCCGCAGGCCGGCTCCACCGAAGCACTCCTGGACGAAGAGGATGTCGATGTCCTCATGCTGGAGGACCGCCTGCTGCTTGGTTAGGGCGTCATCGATCTCCCGGCCCCCGTACCAGAGGTTCCAGCTGAAGACCTTGATGGTGCGCATGTGCCGCTGGGCCTGGGTGAAGAGCTCCTCGGCGGAGGCGCTGATGTTCGCGGAGGACTCGGTGACGCTGCGGACCGTCTCATCCAGCGAGGCGGCATCCAATGAGGATGAACCCAGCGACAGGGAATCCTGGGGGCGATTGGTGTCCATGGGGCTCTCCTCGGGCGGTAGTCGGAGGGTTCAGGGGTTCAGCACGGGGTCGACGTGGTCCAGACTGCTGAGGCGGTGCATCGCCGGCAGCTGGACCGCGGGGTCCGGATTGACTCCGACGACGACGAGACCGGCACTCACCGCCGCCTGAGCGCCCGCAGGGGAGTCTTCGAAAGCGACGGCGTCCGCCGGATGCACGCCGAGCTTCTCGCAGGCCCGCAGGTACAGGTCGGGGGCAGGCTTGCCTGCGGCAACATCTTCCACGGTACAGACCGCTTGTGCCAGGGGCAGCAGCTCGGAGTCGGTGAGCATTGCGGTCACGTCGCGGCGCAGGCCGTTGCTGGCCACGGCGACTGGGATCCGGGCGGCCAGGGTGGAGAAGAGCCGCCAGGCTCCGGGCATCGGCTCCACCCCGGCGGCAAGGCGCGCGGAGTAGCGTGCTGTGAGGGCCCCGCGGATTTGCTCGGTGCTGAGCGGGGCCGTTCGCGCCGCCGGATCTGTTGGCCGTGCGTCGCGCAGCCGCAGGGCCAGGGAGCCGGCGGTGTCCTCAACGGTCAGGCCCAGAAATTCCTCGGCCTCCGCAGCGACCCGGTACTCGGCGAGCCAGGAGCTGAGCATGTCCAGCCAGATCGACTCGGAATCCACCAGGAGCCCGTCGCAGTCGAAGACGGCCGCCCTCACGCTCAGCTCTGCGCGCTCGGCACTTCCGCGGAGTCGCAGCACCAGCGCGGGACCGGGAGCGGGGGAGGGTTCTCCGTTCTCCGGAGCATCGGGCATCGGCGGGTCACGTCTTTCAGAGGGAGCCGGCAGGGTATGCCACCGGTGGGCCGCCGGGGCGTGGGGCACGGGTGCCCCTACAGATCGATCCTCACTAGTGAACTCTTTTGAGTCAAGTGAAGATCACCAGTGACGGTGACATTCAGATGAACATTTGGTGACGGCGTCGTCGGTGCCCCGGAAAAGCGCGGTGAGGCGTGAAACCGGCCGTCGGGGCGGTGCAGAGGCATCGTAGACTGCAAGTGACGCGCTCGTAGGTATGCAGTGTTCGGCGGATCGCGGAACCTGCGCCGGTATCAGGAGGAGGCCTGGTGGGGACGTTCGCCTTCGCGGAGATTGCACAGGCTCTTGTCAAGGAGATCCAGGAGGGCACGTATCCGCCTGGCAGCTCGCTGCCCTCTGAGCGGGAGTTGTCGGAGCGCTTTGGGGTCTCACCCGGAACGGTGCGGATGGCGCTGCGCGAACTGGTCGCTGACGGCACCGTCGACGGGACCCGCGGCCGGCCCAAGCGCGTGGTGCGAGTGCCGCGGCGCTCCACGCCGTTCGACGAGTTCCGCAGCTTCGCGCAGTGGGCGCGCCGGCAGGGCTACGAGCCCGGGGGCCAGGTGATTCGGTCGGAGTGGATGATCGCGAGTGCCCAGGACGAGCACATGCTGGACATTCCCCGGGGGCGCCGCGTGCTGCATGTACTGCGCGTGCGCAGCCTCGACGGCGACAAGGTCATGCTGGAGCACACCCACTATCCCGAGTGGCTGGGCGAGATCGTCGAGAAGCTCCCCGCTGATGAGCCCTCGGTCACCTCCGTGCTGGGGGAGGAGCACAAGGTGTACTTTTCCCACGCCGAGCATGCGTTCGGCGCAGAGCGCGCCAAGTCCCGCGACGCCGACTACCTGGAAATTCCGCGGGGTTCGGCGCTGCTAGTGCACCGACGAGTCTCGAGGGACTCCAGCGGACGGTCACTGGAATGGTCCACCGACCGCTACATCGCCGGGCGCATCATGCTCTCGGTGGGCAACTCCTGGCACTCGAATCCTCTGCAGTGGATCACTCCGGAGGCCTTCGGCGGCGAGTAGGCAGAGGCGGAGAGTAGGCAGAGACCGGGTCTCAGCGGGAAGCGCGCTCGAGGATCTCCTCCATGATGGCGTCGTTGACCTTCCGCGGCTCCCCGTAGGCGGGGTAGTGGAACTGCATGATGTTGGCGTAGGGGTTGACCTCCAGGACCACCGCGTCCTCGGCGCTGCCCAGCTGCGGGACCAGCAGATCCACGGCGGCTGCGTTGAGCCCGGGGATCGCCCAGAGCCCGTCCACGGCAAGGTCCTTGACCTCATCGGCGAGCAGATCCATCACGTCCACGGTGAGACCTCCGCCGCGCGTGGTGTCGGCGATCGGGGTCAGCAGCTGCAAGGAGCCGGGCGGAAGCACCGACTGGCGGGTCAGGCCCATCGGCGCGAGGAACGCGTCGGTCACCTCGGGCTGACGCGGTGCGAGGTACTGGTTGCGGCTGCGGCGGCTGATCTCCTCATCAGCCAGGCGCCCCACGCTGCTGACTCCGTCTCCGATGACGTAGAAGGGGATGCGGGCCACCGCGCCCACCACCCGGTTTCCCACCACGTAGCAGCGGATATCCAGGCCGGGCCGGTACTCCTCGACCATGATCAGGTAGCGCGATTCCGAGGTGGCGGAGCGTGAGGCCATGGCCGCGGCCCAGGCCTGGCGGAGAGTGGACTCTCCGGTGACTTTGGCGGTGATGCCCTTGCCCGCCCTGCCGGAGGAGGGCTTGACGGTCACGGGCTTTCCCAGGGCCTTCATGTACTTGACCGCACGCGAGAACTCCGTGGGGTTGATGGCCTTGCCCTTGGGGGTGGGAATGTCGGAGGCCGCCAGGTATCGCTTGGTCATGGCCTTGGAGCGGGAGACGCGCCGGGCCTGGTGGCTGACCAGGGAGGTGAGCACGCCGTCCATGCCGCCGACCACCACTCCGGAGAGGAAGAAGATCTGGTTGGACTCCGTGATCTTCTTGATGGTCATCTTCTTGCGGCGGGCGGCCTTCTGCAGCAGCATCTCGTGGTCCACGGTGGAGGACCAGTTCCGCAGCGACAGCCAGCGAGGCTCGACCACTTCGGTGATGAAGCGCTCGGTGGCGGTGGCATCCTCGCCCAGCTGCACGCGAGTGCGCGGCGGGGCAGGAGGTGCAGGCTGGGCAGTCATAGTGTTCAGGATAGATCACCGTGCATAGCGCATGGCCTACAGGGCGGCGATGGCCAGAATCTCCTCGGCGATCGCCCCGGCGACGTTGCGGCCGGGACCCAGGGTGGGGAAATGATGCGGCAGCAGGCACGCGTCCTCGCTGATGCCGACGACGACGGCGTCACCCTCCTCCTCGATGTCGGAGACGGCCAGGCGCACCGCCGCCGCGCGCAGGCCCGGCACCGCGTTGACGGCGCGCACGCCCAGGGATGCCAGATCCTCGGCAATGAACTCGGTGACATCAATCGCCAGTGCGCCCTCCGGCCACCCGGAGGCGCTCACCTCGGGGGTTGTGGTCAGGCGCAGCTCGCCGTCGTCGTCGGTGTAAGAGGGCACACACGCCAGGGCGCTGACGGCACGGCTTCCCACCACGAAGATCTCCAGAAGCAGCCGCTCCTCAGTGGGGCCGGGCGTGGAGTCTTCAGCGCTGGCCTCGGCGCTCTCGGTCTCGGTGCCCTCCGCCTCTGCGCCGGGAAGTGCCGTGGGAACGTCCATGAGCTGAAGATGCGCGTCGAGCAGCTCGGGATCGGCAATGATTCGCCGTGAATGGGCTGAGACCAAGGTGGTGACTCCCCGGGCATACCCGCCGATGACGTGGCCGGAGAATTCGAAGACTTCGCGCAGGTCCTCCGGTGAGGAGGCGTAGGGGTCTACTCCCGTGACCGTGAGTGTGCGGACGGTGATCCGGTGATCAGCCAGGGCGCGGTGCAGCAGCTGGCGGGCGTCGGGCAGCGGGCGGGCGGCGTGGAACTCCTGGCGGCGCGGCTGGACGTGCTCGCGGATGAAGTGCAGAACGGGCGACTCCGCCTCGGGCTCGTCACGGGAGTGCTCGAGCGAGCGCTCGGGTGATTCGTGGGGCACAGCAGAGGAGGCATCAGCGGTGGCCGCGGGCTCAGATTCTTCGGATAGGGGCTCCATAACCCCTCCAGAATATGCCCTTGCGCGCGGTCACCTCTGCCCCGGCCCGCGGGAGCCCGCGTCTAGGGCAGGGCCGGGCAGGCCGGGGAGCTGCGAGGCCACGCGTAAGAGGTGATTCCCTCTGTGCGGCCGAGGGACCGGCCGCAGGACCAGGCTAGGAGCTGCTGCTGCCGCTCTTGGCTTCCTCAGCGGTCTTGTTCACGGTCTCCTCCGCCTTGTCGGCGGTTTCGGAGACCTTGGACTCTGCCTGATCCGCTGCGGCCTCGGTCTTGGCTGCCGCGTCTGCGGCGACGTCGGTGACCTCAGCCGAGGCCTTCTTCACGGCATCGGCCGCGGCGCTGGCCGCGCGCTTGGAGTTCTCCGCCACGTCGTGGGCGACCTTGGTGGCAGTCTCGCTGGTGCGGTGAACAAAGTCCTGGACCTTGGGGTCGTTCCAGGTCTCCTCAGCGGTCTTCTTCACCGAATTGATGCCGTTGTCGAGCTTTTCCTTGCCGGTCTTGGTGCCGATCACGTATCCGATAGCGATGCCGGCGCCGAGTGAAAGCAGTCCCATGTCAACTCCATTTTTTCATCAATCATCGGTGATGTGGTGTACCTCGAACCTACTGGCCGAAGAGACCTGTTGTCACTGGTATGACTCCCCGAATTGTCCCTGAGGCGCCCCTGACTTTTCTTGGATTTTCCTCAGGGAAACCTGAATCGGGAAACCTTGTGCTCGTGCCGTAACGCGGGCGAAACTTCGACTGGGCACCATGGATGAGGACGAACGCGGCAACAACGCCGTTCCGCAGCAGCTGCGCTGGCGCGCACAGGAGGGACGAACGATGGATCTTCAGCTGGCAGGTAAGAAAGCCCTGGTCACCGGGGGAACCCGGGGAATCGGCCGCGCCGTGGTGGAAGGGCTCCTCGCCGAGGGCGCCTCGGTGGCGTTCTGTGCCCGCAGTGCTGACGCCGTCGCAACGGTGGCCGAGGAGCTCTCGGTGCCGGAGGTCGTGGTGCGCGGGTCCGCTGTCGACGTCTCTGATCAGGAGGCGCTGGCGGGCTGGGTGGACTCAGCGGCGCAGGAACTGGGAGGCATCGACGTCGTCGTCGGCAATGTGAGTGCTCTGGCCATCGATGAGAGCCCGGAGAACTGGAAGACCTCCTTCAGTACGGATCTCATGGGCACCGTCAACCTGGTCACCGCGGCCCTGCCGCATCTGGAGCGCAGCGAGGCAGCATCCGTGGTGACGATCTCCTCGGTCTCCGGCCGTGAAATTGACTTTGCCGCCGGGCCCTACGGAACCTTCAAAGCCGCCATCGTCCATTACACCCAGGGGCTGGCCTATCAGCTCGCGGGCAAGAACATCCGCGCCAACACCGTCAGCCCGGGCAACACGTACTTTGAGGGCGGCGTCTGGCCCTCTATCGAAGCCAATGATCCGGAGTTCTTTGCCGAGGCGCTGGGTCTGAACCCCACCGGACGAATGGCCCGTCCGGAGGAGATTGCCAATGCCGTGGTCTTCCTGGCCAGCGGGGCCGCGAGCTTCATCACCGGCACCAACCTCGTGGTCGACGGTGCCCTGACCCGCGGCGTGCAGCTCTGATTCGCCGACCCCCAAGGAGGACTCGTGGAGACCATTACCTTCATCCCCACTGCTGACCAGCTGGGCTACACCTTTGGCGGCAAGGATCCCGTGCTGCGGCTGAAGCCTGGCACCGCCATGACGCTGTGGACTCAGGACGCCTTCGGCGGGGCCCTGCGGCGCACCACGGATAAGGCCAGCGTGTGCCTGGGGCACGACCTGAACCCGCAGACCGGGCCCTTCTACGTGGAAGGTGCCGAGCCAGGGGACACCCTGGTGGTGCATCTGGTGGATCTGACTCCGGCGCGCACCTGGGGCGCCTCGGCGACGATCCCTTTCTTCGGTGGGCTGACGAGTACGCCCCTTGACCCCACCATTCAGGAGCCGCTCCCGGAGAGGACGTGGATCTATGAGTACGACAGTGCTGCCCACACGGTGGCCTTCACAGCGCAGGGCTCTGAGTTCAGCGCCGCTCTGCCGGCCAATCCGATGCTGGGCACCGTGGGCGTAGCCCCTGCCCAGCGCGAGGTGCGGACCTCGCTGGTGCCCGACTACTTCGGGGGCAATATGGATACCCCGGAGATGCGCGCCGGAACCACCGCCTACTTCGGGGTCAATGTGGAGGGAGCACTCTTCTCCCTGGGCGATGGTCACTATCGCCAGGGTGAGGGAGAGTCCTGCGGCACTGCCGTGGAGGGCGCCATGCACGTGACCGCCATCGTGGACCTCATCAAGGGCGGCGGACCGCAATGGCCCCGACTCGAGAGCAACACCCACATCATGTCGGTGGGCTCAGCGCGGCCGTTGGAGAACGCGTGGAAGGCCGGGCAGGTGGACATGATCGAGTGGCTCGGCAGCCTGTACGGCCTGGACCGTCTGGATGCTTACCAGCTGCTGACTCAGATCTCTGAGGTGCCCCTGGCCAATGTGGTCGACACCAACTTCAGCGTGGTGACCAAGGTGGACAAGCGCCTGCTCCCGAAGGCGACGGTGTATGGGGGCATTCACGCGGAGATGACGTCCCGCGCGGCGAGCCTGGGGAGCATCTCCTACTGAAGACCGCCCCCCGTGTGGGAGCGCGTTATGGATTTTCTGAGGCGATGAGGTTCCGGACCTCTTCGAGGTGCTGTCTCATTGCCTCAGCAGCCCGGTCGGGGTCCTGGGCCTCTACTGCTGCAAGAATCTCTTCGTGTCCGCGGAGTGAGCGCGATCGACCCTCCTCCGTGGCGTGGCTGTGGGCGCGCAGGTCCATGGTCCACTCCGTCATCATCCCGTGAAGCGTGGTGATGAGCGGGTTGAAGCTCGCGTGCGCCAGCAGTAGATGGAACTCGATGTCTCGTTCCAGGGACTGCTGGGCCGTGGTTGCTGTGTAGCTACGTGCTATCACGTCCTGCAGCTGCACCAGGTTGGCGTGGGTTGCCCTGCTGGCTGCCAGTGAGGCAACAGAGGGCTCCACCAGTCCGCGCAGCTCCGCTGCACTGTTCTGCTGATGCGGCCCTGAGGCGAGTCCCCGCAGCTGGTGAACTTGCTCGCCCTGCTCGGTGACATGGGTCCCCCGTCCGGGACGCCGTTCGAGGAGGTTCTTCGCCTCGAGATCGTGAAGGGCCTCCCGTAGCGAAGCCCGTGAAACGGCGAGGCTTTGGGCCAGTTCGCGCTCGGCGGGAAGCTTGGTCCCAGGAGGCAGCTCGCCGGTGGCGATGAGCTTCTCCAGATGAGCCGTCAGGGTGACGACGATGTTGGGGCTGCGGAACGGCAGCGGAGGGATGTTCACCTCACTCATCAGGGCTCCTTCGCGCTGAGGTCGGGGTGTGGCTGGTGGGACCAGCATACCGAACTTGGTCTGACCAATAGGCCGTCCTTTCTGCGTTGCGGCTGTGTTAAATGTTGATTTCACCCTCGAAAAACCGCCACTTTCCGCCAAAATGCGGTGCTAGCGTGAGAATCACTTGGTCAGACCAAGTTCTTCGAACCGGACTCGCTCTCTACCCTTACGAGGATTCTCATGTCTCTGATGCGAACCAAAGCTTGGGGCTCAGCTTGTGCTGCCTCCGCGCTGCTTGTGACCATTTCCGCCTGTGGAGATGCGAGTGAAGCAGCAGAGCCCCAGGATGACTTCCCCAACGAGAACATCGAGATGGTGATCCCCTACCCGCCCGGTGGGGGATCCGATGTGCTCTTCCGCCTCATGGCTGAATACGCCTCGGAAGAGCTGCCGGTGACGATCACCCCGACGAACGTCGAAGGCGCCTCCGCCACAGTGGGGTCCCGCCAGGTGAAGGACTCCGACGCTGACGGCTACACGATCCTGGCCTCGCACCAGGTGGTGGCTGCCGCCCATCACAACGAGATTGTGGACTATGGCTTTGATGCGTTCGAGCCGATCGCGCTGGGCACCACCACCCCGCACCTGCCCTCGGTGAGCACTGAATTTTCCCAGGAACACGGCATCGAGGACCTGCAGGACTTCCTTGAATACGTCGAGGCCAACCCCAACACCGTCAACTGGGGCTTTACCACCGGCTCCGAGGACCACTACAGCATCGCGGCCGTTCTGGATGCCGCGGGGCTGGACACCGGGATCCTCAACTACGTCAATTACGACGGCACCGGTCCGCAGTACGCGGGCCTGGTGGCCGGCGAGATCCAAGGCATGACCGGTGACTATGCCTCTGCCGAGGGCTATATCGAGGACGGCAGTCTGCTGCCGCTCGGCATTGTGGCCGAGGAGCGGGACCCCAATCTTCCCGATCTGCCCACCGTCCAGGAGCAGGGCGTGGACTACACCTTGACCGTGGACCGGGGCTTCTTCGCTCCAGAGGGCACACCCGAGGAGCACATCGAGATCCTCGCCGAGGCCTTCGAGGCGGCCATCAACAATCCGGAGTTCCAGGCTGAAGTGGAGAACCTCGGCTCCTACGCCAACTACCTGGGGCCTGAGGAGTACCAGGCGCACCTGGATGAGCTCGACGCGGCCATGGCCTCGCTCGCTGAGGAAATGCAGAACTTCTGATCAGCGATCCGACGACGGCGTCATGCGTCAAGAACAACCTGTTACCTAAGGGAGATCATCGTGGCTGACCGGGTATTCGCCCTGGTACTGATCCTGCTGGCCGCAGCATTCTGGCACGAGTCCGGGGACCTTCCCGGTCCGAGGGGAGGCGCAGTCCTCGGACCCGCGTTCCTCCCGCGGGTGATTCTGGGCATCATCGTCGGGCTTGCCGTCGTCGTCCTGATTCAGAGCTTCATCAAGGCGGAGGATGCCGTGCGGTTCACGGGAATCGCAGGCTTCCTCCGCCTGCACTGGCGCGTTCCTGCGCTGCTCGGCGCTCTGGCGGCGTACGTGGCGCTCATGGGCAGCATCGGATTCGTCTTCGCGTCCATTGCTTTCCTGCTGGGCGCTTTCGCTCTGCTGATCCGCGACTACACCCGCGGGGTGGTGATCTCCTCGGCCGTGATTGCCGTGGGACTGCCCTTCGGACTCGACTGGCTCTTCGAAACCGCGCTGCGGACATTCCTGCCGTAGAAGGGGACTCACCATGGACTTCTCACATATCGCAGCGGCCGCGGCCGAGGTCGCCGATCCCATGACCCTGCTGGTCATCATGCTGGGGGTGTTCTTCGGGATCATTGCCGGATCGATACCGGGCTTCACTTTCACGATGGCGCTGGTGCTGGCATTCCCCTTCACCTTCGCCATGGGACCGATCCCGGGACTGGCGCTGATGATCGGCATCTACATCGGCGGACTCTCGGGCGGCCTCATTGCGGGCACCCTGTTGGGGATTCCCGGGACGCCGTCGTCCGTGGCCACCATCTTCGACGGCTACCCGATGACCAAGAACGGCCAACCTGCGAGGGCACTTGGCATCGGTATTGCCGCCTCGGTGATCGGGACCATCCTTGGCGCTCTCGTCCTCTTCCTGCTGGGACCGGTGATCGGACGGTTCACCCTGAACTTCGGACCCTGGGAGATCTTCTCCCTCGTGCTGTTCGCCCTTACCCTGGTCGCCGGACTCAGCGGCAAGCACCTGGTCAAGGGACTCATCGCCGGTGCCCTGGGACTGCTGATCGCCATGATTGGCGTGGCCCCCACCGGACAGCTGCGCTTCAACTTCGACAATCCGCAGCTCTCAGGCGGCCTGGATGCCATTCCGGTGCTCATCGGGCTCTTCGCCGTCTCTCAGCTGCTGATCAATGTGGAAGAATCCCGACTCGACAATCGCGGCGCCCTGGCTCACGCCACGAAGATTCGTATGCCGGTGGGCCAAGTCATCCGGGACATGTGGCGGGAGAAGGTCAACGTGGGCCGCTCGTCCATGATCGGCACTTTCGTAGGCACACTGCCCGCCGCCGGCGCCGAATCAGCGAACTTCATCAGCTATGACCGGGCGAAGAAGGCGCAGGAGAAGAAGGACGCGCGCCAGCAGAGGGTCACGGCTTCCGTAGGCGCCGGCACGACGACGCCCCGTGAGTCGCCACGCGAGATCGAAGGTGTCGGTGCGGCATCGCCCCGCGGCGAGGAGTACGGCAAGGGGCACCCGGGCGGCATCGTGGCCTCAGAAGCCTCCAACAGCTCGGTGGCGGGAGGCGCCTTCATTCCCACCATCTCGCTGGGCATCCCGGGCGATGTGGCGCAGGCGATCATGATGGGCGCGCTCATTCTTCACGGCATCGCTCCGGGGCCGGGGCTGTTCGACCGGCAGCCAGTGCTGGTGAACTCGATCTATTTGGCCATCGTGGTGGCCGCTGTCGGCGTTCTCATCATTCAGGCGCTGCTGCTGCCGTTCTTGGCGCGGGTGACCCTGGTGCCCAAGGCGGTACTGGTGCCCAGCGTGCTGGTGCTGACTGCGGTGGGCGCCTTCGCCCTAAACAACAGGATCTTCGACATCTGGCTCGTGGTGGTCTTCGGGATCATCGGCTATCTGCTGGTCAAGCTCAGTGTGCCTCTGCCCCCTATGATCCTGGGACTCATCCTAGGCGGCACTCTGGAGGAGAACCTGCTGCGCGCCCTGCAGATCGACCCGCAGCTGAGCACATTCCTCACAAGGCCAATCTCTGCGGTGTTCCTTCTGCTGGCCGTGGGCTCCATTGCCTTTGCCCTCTACCGGGCGGGCAAGGGCCCCCGACGAGCGCCCACAGGACTGGAAACTCAGGGCACCGGCCTCTGAGGTTCCGCCCCCGACTCACCCCACCACTTCACTGAGGAGACGTATGCACAAGACTATCCTCCAACCGGGCGAGCATCTCAGCGATGCCGAGGCCCACTATCTTCCTGCGGAGCCGCAGAACGTCTTCTGGGGACGACTACCGTGCGCAGCAGACGCTCCCGTGCTGCGCCTCAGCGCCGGCGAGACTGCCGTGGTGGACACCCTGTCGCACGAGGGCCTGCTGGAGGACCAGGGAAGTGATCCCCTGCGGTACTTCACCGGACACGGGGTGGAGCCGGAACAGGTGCTGCAGGATGCTGTGGACCTGGTGGCAGCCCGGAAGCAGGCAGGGGCCCGCTTCGGGCACCTGCGCAACCCCGAGCAGGATGGCCCTCACGTGGTGACCGGACCGATCCACGTGGACGGGGCCGAACCCGGTGACCTCCTGAAGATTACGGTGGTGGGGCTGGAGCGCCGGGTTCCCTACGGGGTGATCTCCAATCGTCACAGCAGGGGCGCCCTGCCCGGCGAGTTTCCGCGTGGTCCCCAGAACGTCTCCGTCTTCGCCGCGGTGGACGAGACCGGAGAGAGACCTCAGGGCACGATGGCACCGGCGGCCGGAGCGGACCGGACTGTGCGCTTTGAACTGGCACCCTTCCTGGGCACCATGGGCGTGGCCGCCTCAGCGGATCAGCGTCCCCACTCTGTGCCGCCGGGGCTCCACGGCGGGAACATTGATATCAAGATGCTTACCGAGACTGCTGCCCTCTATCTGCCGGTGCAGGTGCCCGGCGCGCTCGCCTACGTGGGCGACCCACACTTTGCGCAGGGAGACGGAGAAGTAGCGCTGACGGCCATGGAGGCGAGCCTCCGCGCGCGACTGCGCTTCGACGTCGTCCCCCGCGAAGAGGCCCTGCAGCTGTTCGGGGAACAGATCGGTCCCCTCGCTGAGACCAGTGAATTCCTCATCCCCACCGGGCTGGACGAAGATCTCGACATCGCCGTGCAGAAGTGTGTGCGCAATGCCCTGACACTTCTGCAGGCGCGCTGGGGACTCGACGCCGAACATGCCTACGCCTATCTATCGGCAGCCACAGACTTCAACATTTCCCAGGTGGTCGACGTGGTCAAAGGCGTCCACGGACGTGTGAGGCGAGGGGACTTCAGCGGCCTGTCGCAGTAGCGGACTGCTTCTCGACAAGGGCCAGATAGCCGCGGTGCCCCAGCTCGACAATGCCGCAGCCCAGCACCGCGGCGACGAAGCTGGCGGCCAGCAGCTCGGCGCTGGGCATGGCAAATAGGTGATACTGCTGGGAGATCGGCACCAGCAGCACCAGCCCCAGCAGCACATACATGCCCGCTACCAGCAGCACCCGCGGCACCGTCAGGGGGCGAAGCACCGCGGTGAGCACCCACAGGCCCACCACCCCCAGGGTGAGGAATGAAGCGGTCTGGATGCCGGCGGCGTCGTCGTCGAAATGACGCCCGAAGGCCGACACCGCGATGAGGCTCATACAGATCGCGAAGGCGGGTGGCAGGGAGAACCGTGCCGAGCGTCGCAGGAATCCCCTGCGGTACCGCTGGGCATTGGGCATCAGCGCCAGAAAAAACGCCGGGCATCCGATCATGATGAAGTCCACGGTGGAGAACTGCCGCGGCAGGAACGGGAAGGACCAGAATGCCAGCGCGAAGAACAGCCCCAGCAGCACCGCATAGGCGGTCTTGGTCAGGAACAGCTGGGCCACGCGCTCGGTGTTGGCGATGACCTTGCGGCCTTCGGCGAGCACACTCGGCAGCCGGGCGAACTTGCCGTCCAGCAGCACCATCCGCGACACCGCCTTGGTGGCGGGGGCGCCGTTGCCCATGGCGATCCCCAGGTCAGCCCGTTTGACGGCCAGCGCGTCATTGATGCCGTCACCGGTCATCGCCACCACGTGCCCGTTGGCCCGCAGCGCATCAACCATGGCGGCTTTCTGCTCCGGGGTGACCCGGCCGAACACGGAATGGGTCGCCAGTACCGAACGCAAGGCCTCGGGATCGGCCGGCAGCTGGGAGGCGTCGACGCCGTCGCCCTCCACGGGCATCCCGACCTCCCGTGCCACGGCGGCCACCGTGCGGGGATTGTCCCCGGAGATCACTTTCAGCCCCACCTGCTGCTCGCGGAAGAACTCCAAGGTGGAGGCGGCATCGGTGCGGACATTCTCCTTGAAGGTCAGCAGCGCCACCGGGTAGAGCCCGTGGGGCAGCTTCTCACCCTGCCGGTACGGGTCCGCGCCCACCGGGAGGGTGGGTGCGGTGGGGGAGGCCTCGGCGGCGGGAGCGGCCCCGGCTTCGGTGACAGCCTGCTCCTGGGGAAGCGGAGCGCGGGCCAGAATCATGGTGCGCAGACCTTGAGCGGCCACGGCATCGGTGTGGGCCAGCAGGCGGGCCACGTCCACCCCGGGGTCGGCTTCGGGGCCGCGGAGAATCTCAGGGGCGCCCAGGACCCAGCTGCCCGCCAGCTCACCGGCGTCGGCGGCGAACGTCACCGCAGACCACCGGCGCATGGAGGAGAACTGCACCTGGGCGGCTGCCCGGTGCCGAGGCAGTGCGGTGAAGGGCACGGTCAGCGCTGCAGCGGTGGGATTAGCCTGCTCGTCAGCGCCGAAGTACGCGAGGATCTGCTGCCAGGGCTGCGTGCCGTCCACCGCCGTGGAGTGCGGGTCCGGCTCCCATGTAGTGGGCAGTCCGGAGCGATCCAGCGGGGAGGCCCCGTGAAAGGCGATGGTGCCGTCAGTGAGCGTGCCGGTCTTGTCGAAGCAGACGACGTCGACCCTGGCCAGAATCTCCACAGCCGGCTGCTCCTGGATCAGGACCTGCTCGCGGGCCAGCTTCACCGCGGCCACCGCAAACGCGATCGTGGTCATCAGCGCCAGCCCTTGCGGAATCATGGCGGTGACCGAGGAGACGGCGGTGACCAGCGCGTCCCGCCACTCCCCGGTGCTGAACGCGGTGCTCCAGCCGCCGTGGGCCTGCATCTGTCCGTTGAACACGATCGCGACGATCGGCAGCACCACCAGCGAGAGCCAGAAGGCCACCTTCTCCAGCGCCCGCCGGATCTCGGAGTTGATCTTCCGGTACTTCTTGGCCTCAGCCGTGAGCTTGACTGCGTGGGCCTTCTCTCCGACTGCGGTCACCACAAACCGTCCCGTGCCGGCCAGCACCGCCGTGCCCGAGAGGACCGGCTCGCCGCGGCGCTTCGAGACCGGGTGCGCCTCACCGGTGAGCATGGACTCATCGAGATCCAGGCCCCTGGCGGAGATGACGACGCCGTCCGCCGGCACCTGATCGCCGCGGCGCAGCTCCACCACATCGTCCAGCACGATCTGCTCGCGGTGCACGGAGACCACCATGCCATCGCGCAGCACACGGATATGGTCCTGGTGAAGCAGCGCAATGGCGTCGAGCTTGCGCTTGGCGCTGTACTCCTGGACGAGCCCGATGATCACGTTGGCCACCGCGGCCACCGCGAAGATCAGGTCCAGCCAGCGGCCCAGAATCAGGATCAGCAGCGCGCAGACGCCAATGATGAGGTTGAACAGCGTCATCAGGTGGGTGCGCAGAATCTCCCAGATCGAGCGGGAGGTGGTGCGGGGCTGCACATTGGCCAGCTGCAGGCGCTGACGCTCAGCCACCTGCACGGAATTCAGGCCCCTCAGCTCCAGGACCTGGGGGTCTACGGCAGACCGAAGCTCCGCGGGATCGCGGACGTCAGCCTGATCAGGTGCCACAGCCGAAGAGTTTACGCGAGCCGTTTTATCGGCCAGTGACGGAGATGATCAGATCCTCGCCGCTGGCTCCGACCTGAATGTCCAGGCCGAAGCTCACCTGTTCGGTCTCGGTGAGCTGCTCACCGGTGTGGTGGTGGCGGGCCTGGAAGCTGACCTCGGCCACCAGATGGTCATAGGAGACGTGCCAGCCCTCGGCGTCGAAGGTCAGGGTGGCGACCTCAGGGTCGGGGAATTCCCAGTCGATGGTGTCGGGGTCCACCTGGTGGTTGGTGGAGACGCCCACGGGACAACCGGCGGGCATCAGCACCGGCTGGTCGCAGGAGTCGAAGTACTCCTGGATCTCGGTGTGCAGCAGGTCCACGGCCTCATCGGAGGCCTCCAGATCGATGGTGACCCGGTGAGCCTCGTTGCCGTTGTCCTCGGCGTTGAGCACCACATGCTGGGCAGAGCCCACCAGCCACTGGCTGTCGATTTCAATATCCACCGCCGTGGGAACAAAGGCGGAGAGTGCCGCGCGCTCCTGGTCGAGGTTCACCGGCTCTCCGTTGACCTGCACCTGACCGATGCCGCCCTGAGGCGCCCCGGGGACCTCCACCTCGAACCAGGTGACGGCTGAGGGAGCAATCTGCCAGTCGTCAAAGAAGCCCCAGATCGAGTCGCCGCGCACCAGCGGCACCGCGGTGGAGTAGTCCTCCTCGCCTACGGTGAAGTTCAGCTCGGCGCCGCCCTCGGTTTCCGTCACCGCAGCCGAGCTCAGCTGCTCAATGCTGCGCTGCAGGGGATCCCCGGAGAGAAGAAGGTGGTCAACGGCGCCCTCACCCTCGGCGTCGGTCTCGGCATTGACGAACTCCGGAACGGAGGACAGGTGACCCAGGGCAGCGGATCCGTTGCCCGCGCTGAGGTCCTCCCAGTACTGCTCGGCGGCGGCCTCGGGGGTGTAGATCCGTTCGTTGACCTGCCAGATGGCGACGACGGCGGCCGCAATCGCCAGCACCAGGACCACAGCCCATACGGCGAAGACTCCCCAGGGGGAGGACTGTTTCTGGGCAGGGTGAGGCGGGGCGGCGTCGTACATGGGGATCAGGCTAGCAGGGGCAGGCGCTTCGGGACGGCAGAGGGGCGCGGGCGGCACGGTGTCGTCGTCGGCCGGGTCAGGCCAGCAACAGGGCCACCAGGATCATGCTGGGAATGCCCAGCACGGTGGTGATGAGCACCGTGTCCCGGGCTACCGTCTCTCCGGTTTCATACCGCACGGCGGTGACCAGGACGTTCTGGGCGGTCGGCAGGGAGGCCATGATGACGGCGGCGAACAGCATGGTGCCCTCCAGGCCGAACAGGAATGCGGCCACCAGGTAGGCGATGCCGGGATGGAGCACCAGCTTCACCAGGGTTGCGAAGAGCACATCACGACGACGCCCCGACGCCTTGTCCAGCGGATGGGAGCCCACCAGCGCCAGGCCGAAGGCCAGAAGCAGCAGAGGAATAGAGGCTGCCGCCAGAAGCTCCACGGACTCCTGCACCGGGACGGGGAACCTCCAGCCCTGCCAGGAGAAGAGCAGTCCCAGGAAGGCGCCGACGATCACCGGATTGCCCACGGTCTGCAGCACCCGGCGCAGCACGGAGACCTTCCGGCCGGGGCGCACCTTGGTGGTGCTGCCGTGCTTGATGGTCAGCTGATCCAGGGTCCCCACCAAGATGGGCATGTAAATCGCCAGCTGGAACATCACTACGGGTGCGGCCAGGGAGATGTCCCCCAGAACGTACATGGCGATGGGGAAGCCGAGGTTGGCGGCGTTGACCTGAGAGGCGCTCTGGGAGCCGATCACCAGCTCGGAGGCACGGCGGCCGGGGAGCAGGAATCGCCCCACGAGCACATACAGGAACAGGGCGAGGAACGCGCTGATGCCGGCCACCCAGAAGTGGGCGCCCAGCACGTCGGTGATCTCGGAATCGGCGATCGTGACGAACAGCAGGCACGGAGAGGCCACGAAGAAGGCGGTGCGCGAGAGGACCACGCGGGCGTCCTTGCCGAGGATGTTCATACGCCCCACGAGGAAGCCCACGGCGATGATCAGCCAGACCACCGTGAAACCGGAGAGGACCGCGGTCATGTCACCCTCCCTTGTGCGCCGTCACGGATTGCCCGGCACCACAATACTCCTGCATCCGTGCTGGTGGGACCGGGGTCGTTCACCTTGAAGTAACCGTGCACGGGCCGGGTTTCACACCTGGTTGGCCTCCTGTTCACTTTCGATTCAGGGCGGGTTCTTCTCCTCTTTCCACACTGGTCACGAATCACTCACGCTGCGTGGACCCGCCACGCGCGCATGACCGGGGCCGTGCCGCCGAACTTTGAGCGGGCCCCCAACCTGGCCGAAGCCATGCTGGAGACCCTGGAGATCGCCCTGATCGGCACGGTCATCGGCGTGATCCTCAGTGTGCCGGCCGCGCTGCTGGCCGCCAGGAACACCACCCCCTGGTTGCCCGTGTCCTGGGCCATGCAGTTTGTGCTGACCACGATGCGCTCGGTGCCCGATCTGGTCTGGGCGCTGATCTTTGTCATGGCGGTGGGTCTGGGCCCGCTGGCAGGCATCCTGGCGATCGTCGTGGATGTGATCGGCTTTGCCGGTCGCTTCTTTGCCGAACGGATCGAGGAGGTGGAGCGGGGACCGATTGACGCGCTGCGCTCCACCGGTGCGGGGCCCGTGGCGGTGATCGTCGGAGCTGTGCTGCCGGCGTCGTTCGCCTCGTTCACCGGCACCAGCATGTACTGCCTCGAGAAGTCGATCCGCGGGGCCACGATTCTGGGCATGGTGGGCGCCGGCGGCATCGGGATGGAGCTTACGCCCGCGTTCACCCTGCGCCAGTGGGACACGGCGCTGACGATCATCCTGCTCATCCTCGTGGTGGTGCTCGCTGCGGAGCGGCTCAGCTCCATGGTGCGCCGCCGCATGCTGGGGGCAGATCAGCTGATGCGCTGAGCAGGGGGAGGAGCGTGCCGGTGTCTGCGTAGAATCGCTGACGTGAGCGCGTCCTCTCCCTCCAGCACCGCCGGCCCGGCCTCCGGGCGAGGCTTCGTCATGTTGCTGACCGGTGACGGGTGGGGCAAGAGCACCGCGGCGCTGGGCTATGCGGTGCGCGCCTCCACTCGCGGGTGGCCCGTCACCGTGGTGCAGTTCCTCAAAGGTGGCGCCTGGAACGGGCCGGAGGCGTCGCTGACCACGCTCTCCGGAGTGCGCTGGCAGGCCTTCACCCCCGGGCTGACCTGGGGGAGCGAGAATCCGAAGAAGCTCGCCCGCTGGGCATGGGACGAGGCGCTAGAGGCTATGAACTCGCCCGAGGGTGGTCTCGTGGTGTTGGACGAGGTGGCCCGCGCCGTGGACCACGGCCTGCTTCAGGCCCCCGAGGTGGCGGCTGCGCTCGGGCGGCGCAACCCTTAGACCAGCGTGATCACGACCGGCAAGGGGGCTGCCGCCGAGCTGGTGGAGGCCGCCGACACGGTCACGACCTTCGAGCCGCTCAAGCACGATCCCGGGATGGGCAAGCCGCTGGCTCCATGAGCCGTGCACTCATGACCAACAGGCCCCGCGCACAGTGATAATTTGGTTCTGTGCTGCTCTCAGACCGTGACATCCGTGCCGAGCTCGACGCTGGCCGCATCCAGCTGGATCCTCTGGACGAGTCCATGATCCAGCCCTCCAGCGTCGACGTGCGTTTGGAGCGCATGTTCCGGCTCTTCGACAACCACAAATACGCCCACATCGACCCCTCCCAGGAGCAGCCGGACCTCACGCGCCTGGTGGAGGTGGATCCTGAGGAGCCCTTCATTCTGCATCCGGGGGAGTTCGTGCTGGGCGCCACCTATGAGACCGTCACGCTGCCCGAGGACATCGCAGCCCGCCTGGAGGGCAAGTCCTCCCTGGGCCGCCTGGGTCTGCTGACCCACTCCACGGCAGGATTCATTGACCCGGGATTCTCCGGTCAGGTGACCCTTGAGCTGTCGAACATGGCGACCCTGCCCATCAAGCTGTGGCCCGGGTCCAAGATCGGTCAGCTGTGCTTCTTCCGGCTCTCCTCTCCCGCTGAGCACGGCTACGGCGCCGGCGTTCACCTCTCCCGGTACCAGGGACAGCGTGGCCCCACGGCCTCCCGCAGTCACGAGAACTTCCACCGCACCATCATCGGCTGAGCACAGCCGCCCTCCCCTCGGGGACGAGGTCCGTGCGGCGTGCTCGCCGAGACGAAGAGTGTCGGATTCCCCGCGGTTTTTTGGGGTTTCGGCCCGTAGTGGCGCGGTTAATCCGAGAATTCTTGAGGGGCTCGGGGTGGTAGGGCGTGATGCTCGGCGTCAGCCGGGCGAGAGGGTGGCGGGGTTTCCCCGCCCGCGGGACCGGTCTTTAGGCGTGATGCTCGGCGTCAGCCGAGCGAGAGGGTGGCGGGGTTTCCCCGCCCCCGGAACCAACACCGTGCTCACGCATCTTGGCCGGTCCGGTGGGATTGCGCACCTGGGACAGCAACGCCAGGCCGACGGCGAAGACCACGATGATCGCCACGATGATGGCCTTGTCCGCGCCCTCATCCGTGGTGGCCTCGGCCCCGAGGATCAGCATGATGAGCGCGGAGGTGATGAAGCCGACGCTGCGCCCAGTGGTCGCATAGAGGCCGAAGAGCTCTGCCGCCCGGTCCGGCGGCGCCAGGCGTCCCAGGAAGGCGCGGGAGGACGCCTGAGCGGGTCCCACGAACAGGCACAGGAACAGGCCGAAGATCCAGAACGCCATGAACGGGGTGATCTCTGCGCCCAGCACCACCCGCTCGACGTCGAAGAAGTACAGAATGACGGCGACGCCGATCAGGGACATAATGCACGTGGCGATGACCTTGCGCGGCCCCACCTTGTCCTCCAGGAAACCGCCGACGATGGCACCGAGTGCGGCCACCACGTTGCCGGCGATGCCGAACATCATGATCTCCTGGAAGCCGAGGCCGTAGATCGCCCCGCCGAGCACTGCGCCGTAGGTGAAGACCGCGGAGAGCCCGTCCCGGTAGACGGCGGAAGAGATGAGGAACCAGAACGTGTTCCGGTCCTCGCGCCAGAGCCCGATGAGAACTCGGATCAGCCGGCGGTAGGACTCCAGGATGCTCGGACGCTTCTGCACCGTGTCCTGATCTGCGGTGGGCACCTTGGTCAGCAGCAGGGGCAGGGCGAACACCAGGTGCCAGACTGCGGCGACGATGGCGACGATGCGGACGTTCAGTGCGTCGTCGTCGGTGATCCCGAAGATGTAGGGCGGGTCTCCCAGCACCAGGGTGAATAGTGCGATGGCGAGAATAACGATCCCGCCCAGGTATCCGGCACCCCAGCCGATACCCGAGACCCGCCCCATACGGCGGTGATCCGAGATATCGGTGATCATCGCGTTGTAGTTCACGTTGGCGAACTCGTCGAACAGCGTCATCGACGCCATCAGGGTCACGCCCAGGGCGAGGTAGCCCGCCTCAGGCCGGACAAAGAAGCAGGAAGCCACCAGGCCCACAATGATCAGGGTATGGATGCTCAGCCAAAGCTTGCGCTTACCGCCCCTGTCGGCCCGCTGCCCGATGATCGGGGCGGTCAGCGCAATGATGATCCCGGCGATCGTGTATCCGGTGGAGAGCCAGAAGGTGCCGTCGTTGGGATCCACCACTGTGGTGATGTAGTAGCCGAAGACGAACGTGACCATGACCGCGGAGACCGTGGCATTGCCCCAGCTCCACAGGCTCCATTTGGCGATCAGGGCCTTGTTCAGCGGGGCTTGCGCTGTCTGCGTTGACGAGGTGCTGGTCACGGGCGGATAGTAACCCATCCCTGTTAACATTGAGGGAACACTCAGGTTCCCTTCATAGTGTGTCTTTCTCGTAGAATGCACAGGGCCTGTGTGGCGTTGCTGTGGTCGCAGGGAGAAGAAAGGGTCCGTTAGATGCTCGTGATGCTTGCTGTGCTCTTTGCGGTGAGCGTCGCAGTGCCTCTGATGTATCACTTCCTGGGCCGCAGCACCTTTTACGTGCTGACGGGCGTGCTCGTCGGGGCTTTCATCTGGGCCCTGACGTACCTGCCCACCACACTGGATGCCCAGCAGGGTGCCGTCACGGGCCAGCCCAACGCACCGCCAGCGGAGATCACCGAGTGGATCCCGCAGTTCGGTGTGGAGCTGGCCTTCCGGATGGACGCCCTTGCGCTGGCCCTCTCCCTGCTGATCACCGGCGTCGGCGCCCTGGTCATGCTCTACTGTGCGCGGTACTTCCCCGCCGGTGAGCGCGCGGCAGGCCCCTTCGCCGCGCAGCTGTTCGCCTTCGCGGCCTCCATGCTGGGCCTGGTGCTCTCCGATGATCTGGTGATGCTCTTCATCTTCTGGGAGCTCACCACCATCCTGTCCTTCCTGCTGATCGGCTACTCCGCCCACCGCGTGTTCGCACGCCGCTCAGCGATCCAGGCGCTCATCGTCACAACCCTGGGTGGCCTGGCCATGCTGGTGGGCCTGCTGTGGATCGGCCAGCTCGCCGGCACCTACCGCATCAGCGGGATCCTGGCGCAGGCGGATCAGCTCTCCGGCACCGCGGTGGACATCGCGATGGTGCTGATCCTGCTCGGCGCCGTCTCCAAGTCCGCGCTCGTTCCGTTCCACTTCTGGCTCCCGGCGGCCATGGCGGCTCCCACTCCGGTCTCGGCCTATTTGCACGCCGCGGCCATGGTCAAGGCAGGTGTGTACCTGGTGGCACGCTTCGCGCCTGGTTTTCACGACACCTCCTTCTGGCTTCCGGTGGTGCTGACCCTGGGTCTGGCCACGATGATCATCGGCGCCTACCGGGCGCTGCGCCAGACCGACATCAAGCTTGTGCTGGCCTACGGCACGGTCTCCCAGCTGGGCTTCCTCATCATGGTCAACGGCCTGGGCACTGAGGACGCCGCCCTGGCGGGCATCGCGATGCTGCTGGCCCACGGTCTTTTCAAAGCGGCGCTGTTCATGGTGGTCGGCATCATCGACCACAAGACCGGCACGCGAGATTTGCGCGTGCTCTCCGGCGTCGGACGCACGCAGAAGCCGCTGCTGATCGTCACCGTGGTGGCTGCCGCCTCGATGGCCGGCCTGCCCCCGCTGTTCGGATTCGTGGCTAAAGAGGTCGTCTTCGAGTCGTTCTACAGCTACGCCCTGCACCCGGCCGACGCCGTCAGTCCGGTCTGGGGCTGGGTGGTGATGGTCGGCGTCGTCGTGGCCTCTGCACTCACCGTCGCCTACTCCGCGCGCTTCCTGTGGGGCGCCTTCGCCACCAAGAAGGACCCCGAGAACGCCGCAACCAACCTTTCCGACACCCCGTTCCACGGCAGGCCCGACGCCGTCTTCCTGGCTTCACCGGCTGTCCTTGCAGTCCTCACGCTGGCCCTGGCGGCCTACCCGGCGCCCGTGCAGCGCCTCGTGGCGCCGTTCGCCACCCTCTTCGAGCCCGTTGCCCCCGATGTCCACGCCACCTATCTGGCCCTCTGGCACGGCTTCACCCCCGTGCTGGGCCTCTCGGCACTGACCTGGGCACTGGGCCTGGGGCTCTTCTGGCTGCGGGGCAGGCTCAGCCCCGCCCAGACGCCGGTGCCGGCGCCCTTCGACGCCGAACGGATCTACCGCGCCAGCATCCGCGAGCTCGATGCCCTGGCCATCTGGGTCACCTCGAAGACCCAGCGTGGCTCCCTGGGCTGGTATTTGTTCATCATCGTCGCCGTCGCCACCGCTGTGCCTGCAGGCGTGGTGGCCCTGACACACCAGCGGTTGCCGCGGGATGTCATCATCGCCGAACAGCCACTGCAGATCGTCCTGGCGGCGATCATCATCGCCGGCGGCCTGGGAGCGATCTGGGCGCCTAAACGCTTCATGGCGGTGCTCATGGTCTCGCTCTGCGGATGGGGCATCGCCGGGATCTTCGCACTGCAAGGTGCTCCGGACCTGGCGCTGACCCTGCTGCTGGTGGAATCCATCATCCTGGTGGTCTTCGTGCTGGCCCTGCGCACCCTGCCCGCCCGGGTCTGGACTCAAAATCCCACACGCTTCAAGCTCGGCCGGGCCCTGCTGGGACTGGCCTTCGGCGCGGTGGTGATGATCGCCGTTGCCATCTCCATGGACTCCCGGGTCGCTGAGCCCATCAGCCTGGAGTACCCGTGGATGTCTTACGACGTCGGCCATGGCGCCAACATCGTCAACGTCACCCTGGTGGACATCCGCGTCTGGGACACCTTCGGGGAGGTCACCGTCCTGGCGGCGGCCGCCACCGGCGTGGCCAGCCTGATCTTCGTCAAGCGGCGCGATGTCCAGCGCCGGCAGCTGCACGAGGTGCCCACCGGGTCGGTGGGCCGGGTGCTCTCCGACAAGGCGCTGTCCCCGCGGCAGGTCAAGGAGATCCAGGTCGCGCGCTCCTTCGCGACCGTGGCCCGAGAGGCCTGGCTGGTGGCCGGACGCACACTGGCTCCGGAGCACCGCTCGATCATCTTCGAGGTCGTCACCCGGCTGATGTTCCACGCCATCATCCTGCTCTCGGTCTACCTGCTGCTGGCCGGGCACAACAGCCCCGGCGGCGGATTCGCCGGAGGCCTGCTGGCCGGCCTGGCGTTTGTGCTGCGATACCTGGCCGGCGGACGGTACGAGCTGGAGGCCGCAATTCCGTTCTCCGCCGGGGCGCTCATGGGATGGGGCATCGCCGTGGCCTGCTTCACCGGTGTGCTGCCCCTCTTCGCCGGCGGCCAGGCCTTCCAGAGCTTCATCGTGGACCTGGACCTGCCGGTGCTGGGTGAGCACCACATCGTCTCCAGCGTCTTCTTCGACGTCGGGGTCTACCTGGTGGTCATCGGATTGATCGTGGATATCCTGCGCAGCCTCGGCTCCGAGATTGATGTGCGCAGTGAGCAGGAGAACCTGCGCAGCTCAGACATCGGCCACAGCGTCCACTCCGAGACCACACTGGGGGTGGCGCGATGACCGTAAACCTCACCCTGCTGGTGGTCATGGGGGCCATGCTCGCCATTGGCATCTACCTGCTGCTGGAGCGCTCGCTGACGCGCGTGCTGCTGGGCATCATCCTCATCTCCAACGGTGTGAACTTGCTGATCCTTCAGACCGCAGGACGCTCCGGTGATTCGCCGATCGTCCGGGGCGAGGCGGATCCGGAGAGCTATCTGGATCCTCTGCCCCAGGCGCTGCTGCTGACCGCGATCGTCATCGCGTTCGCCCTGGTGAGTTTCATGCTCGCCCTCATCTACCGCTCCTGGGTGTTGGCCCGTCAGGACGAGGTCTCCGACGACGAGGAGGACCGCCGCGTGGCCGAAGCTTCGGGAGCCTACGACCCGGAGGATGACGCCGAGGTCTCCACCGAGACCAGCGAGTTCATCGGCGCCGTCGATCCCAACACTGGCACGGTGCGCACCGAATCAGCTCCGCCCACCGGCCAGTTGCCGCGGGTGAATCCTGAGTCCGCAGCGCCCGGTGACAGAGCCGCCGAACGTCAGGAGAGGAGGGGAGAGACGCCGTGAACCCGGAACTGGTGACCCTGGTGCCGCTTGCGGTGCTCATTCCCTTCTTCGGCGCAGCCTTCGCGTTCGCCTTCTACCGCAATCAGTCCATTCAGCGCTCCATCACGGTGGGCGCACTCATCGTCACCGTGACCCTGGAGATCTTCATGCTCTCCGAGGTCTGGCACGGGGGAGCCCACGCGGTGCACCTGGCCGGCTGGCCGGCCCCGTTCGGCATCTCCATGGTGATCGACAGGTTCTCCGCGCTGATGCTGGTGATCTCCTCCATCATCACCCTGGCGGTGCTGCTTTACGCGGTCGGTCAGGGCGCGGCAGAGGAGAAGAACGACTCCGGCCCCGTGAGCATCTTCTACCCCACCTACCTGATCCTGGTGGCCGGTGTCTCCAACGCCTTCCTCGCCGGGGACCTGTTCAACATGTACGTGGGCTTCGAGATCTTCCTGACGGCGTCGTACGTGCTTCTCACCCTCGGTGGAGGCGAGGCGCGGATCCGCGCGGGCGTGACCTATGTGGTGGTCTCGATCCTCAGCTCCATGCTGTTCCTCATCACCATTGGGCTCATCTATGCCGCCACCGGTACGGTGAACCTGGCAGACCTGGCCCTGAAGCTGGGGGACCTTGACCACAGTACGCAGCTGATGCTGCACGTGATGCTTCTGGTCGCCTTCGGCATCAAGGCTGCGGTCTTCCCTCTGGCGTTCTGGCTTCCGGACTCCTACCCGACCGCGCCGGCGCCCGTGACCGCCGTCTTCGCCGGACTGCTCACCAAAGTCGGTATCTACGCGATGATCCGCACGGAGACGCTGCTCTTCCCGGGGGAGCGGATCAACACCGCGCTGATGATCGTCGCGGCGCTGACCATGCTGGTGGGCATCCTCGGAGCGCTGGCCCAGGCTGATATCAAACGTATGCTCAGCTTCACGCTGATCAGCCACATCGGATATCTGGTGTTCGGCCTGGCGCTGTCCTCCATCATCGGTATGGCCGCGACCATCTACTACGTGGCCCACCACATCACCATCCAAACCACCCTCTTCCTGGTGACCGGCCTGATCGAACGCCGGGCCGGAAGCTCCAACGTGGACCGGCTCGGCGGGCTGGCCAAGATCTCGCCGGTGCTGGCGATCCTGTTCTTCATCCCAGCCATGAACCTCGCCGGCATCCCGCCGTTCTCCGGGTTCATCGGCAAGCTGGGCATGATGCAGGGCGGCATCGCCGAAAACACCTGGATCACCTGGACCCTGGTGGCTGCCAGTGTTCTCACCTCCCTGCTGACGCTGCTGGCCATTGCCCGCATCTGGGCCCGCGGCTTCTGGCGCAAGGCGGAGGACGCCGAGGAGCCGGTGCGGCTGCTGACACCTAAGACGCTGGCCCACGCGCGGGCCGCCAATAAGCGCCTGCTGCCCATGGCCATGGTGGCACCCACCGCGGGGCTCGTGGCGCTTTCGCTGGCGTTCACCGTCTTCGCCGGGCCGCTGATGGACTTCTCCCGCGCAGCCGCACAGGACATGTACGAGCGCACTCCCTACCTGGAGGCGGTCTTCGGGCAGGAGCGGGTCGACGGCATCCGTGAGGAGCTGCACGAGTTCACCTCCGGCTACGTCATCGACTTGGACACCGGCGACGACGGCGCAGCCGAGTTCGCGCCCGTGGAGACTTCCCTGCAGCCGGAGATGGAGATCGAGGACGACGGCTCCACGTCGGTGGACGACGAGATCGAGGGAGGTGAGCGCTGATGCGCAGACCCAAGACTCCGCTGAAGCTGGAGCTGCCGCTGATCCTCTTCCTCGGCGTGTTCTGGATGGCCCTATGGCAGAGCTTCACCGTGGGCACCTTCATCATCGGCGTTGTCTACGCCGTGATCGCCGTGCGGCTCTTCTATCTCCCCCCGCTGCGCGGCAGCGGACGGATCAACCCGCTCTGGGGCCTGGTGTTCCTCTCCCGGTTCCTGGTGAAGATGGTCTACGCGAGCTTCCAGGTCTCCTGGATCGCGGTGAGCAAGGGGCCCCGCGTGCGCAACTCGATCATCTCGATCCAGCTGCGCAGCCACGATGACCTCATCATCACCCTCACCGGCCATTCTCTGGCGCTGGTTCCCGGCTCTCTGGTGCTGGACGTGGACCGCACGACGGCGACCCTCTACCTCCACGCGCTGAACGTCACCGACGACGCCGACGCCGAGAAGATCCGGCAGGACGCCCTGCGGACCGAGGCCCTGATCATCCGCACGTGCGGCAACCGCTCCGACGTCGCCGTCATCAAAGCCGAGCGCCGGCTGGGACGTGTGGCCGGCTTCTCCAAAACCGAACGGGAGACCCCGCTGCCCGCCCCCGGAGCGCTGCCGCCCGGCAGCGTGCCGCCGGGCGCTGCCCCGGGATCCTCCACCGAAGGAGGCGCGTGATGGAGCCGCTGCAGATCGCCTACTGGATCACCCAGGTGCTGCTGAGCATCGGAGCCCTGTGCGCCGTCTACCGGGTCTATAAGGGGCCCTCCGTGCTCGACCGCGTCATCAGCGTAGACGTCATCCTCATCATCGTGGCCTCCGTGATGCTGGCCGATATGGCGGTGAACCAGCACACCGACTTCATTCCCTTCGTGGTGGTCGCCGCCATGATCGGCTTCCTGGGCGCCGTGGCGATCGCCCGCTACGTGGCGGTGGGCTCCACCGCCTCAGCCGATGCGGGCTCCCAAGTCGAGGCGCAGGAGCGGGCGATGACCGCAGAGATCCCCGAGCCGGAGATCCCGATGCGCAGCTTCGCCGACCCCGCCGCGGGAGCAGCACCGAGCACTCCCGGTGCCGAGCGGACCGGAGACGAGGACGAATCAACCTCCTGGTTCACCGCCCTGACCAAGTCCGGGTTCGTGCCCGGTAAGAAGGAGACCCAGTCGAAGGACGGGGAACAGGGAGAGGACTCGGACACGCGACGAGATGAGGGAGACCCACGCTGATGGACTCATCAACCCTGGACCTGGTGATGGACAGCGTGGCCGCCGTGTTCATGGTGGTCGGCGCCCTGATGTCGCTGGCCGCCGGAATCGGCCTGGTCCGGTTCCCCGATCTGCACTCCCGGATGCACGCGGCCACCAAGCCTCAGGTGCTGGGCCTGCTGATGCTGCTGCTGGCGGCAGCGGTGATGTGGCGCTCCTGGGCCTCGATGGGGATCGTGGTGCTGGCCTGGGGGCTCATGCTGCTTACCGCCCCCGTGAGCGCCCACGTGGTGGGACGGGCCGGGTACCGCACCAAGCACATGCGGACCGATCTGCTCACCGACGACGAGCTCGCCCAGGCCGTGGACCGGCTCAGCAAGCAGCAGGGTGTGCGTCGGGAACTGAAGTAGCGGGTGCTTCCGCCGCCGGTCTGATGCGCAGGGCCCTGACGAGGCACGGGCGCACAGGTTAGGGTTGAGCCATGATTCTCAAGATTGCGTTCGCTGTCATCACGATCCTCTCGGCCATCGCGGGCATCATCGCACTCACGGGCGACAACCCCGAGGTGGCCTCCGGCTTCGCGTTCGGCGCTGCGGTGCTCTCTGCCATCGGCGTGGCCTATCTCATCGGACGCGACGGTAAGAAGAACGTCTGAGCTAGTTGTGATGTTCAGGGAGGTTGGTCAGCCTGGTGATGGGTGGTTGGC
>NZ_JAVKGT010000037.1:0-27123 GCF_031432335.1 Nesterenkonia flava
GATCAGCTACGCTCAGTCCAACAGGCAACTGTTGCGAGCACCGGTTGAATACGGCTTGGCTGCCCGCGTCGCTGTGACAACGTAGATCGCCGTGGTGGTGGCCGCGGGACCAGCGGGCCATCTCGATCGCGTCGAGGACCATCTCGGTGCGCATGTGTGACGCGACCCGCCAGCCGACGATCGTCCGCGAGAACGCGTCGATGATGAAGCACACGTAGGCGACACCGGCCCAGGTCGGCACGAACGTCAGGTCGGTGACCCACAACCGGTTCGGGGCGGTGGCGGTGAACTTCCGCTTCACCAGGTCCGGGTGGCGTGAGGCCACGGGATCCCGCCGGGTCGTGGTCACCCGCTTCGAGCGTCGGGCGCCCTCGATCCCCGCGGCCCGCATCAGGCGGGCGGTCTGATCCCGCCCGATCCCGATGCCTGCCCGCACCGCGGTCTTCCACAGCTTCCGGATCCCGTAGACGCGGTAGTTCGCCTCCCAGAGCTCCACCAGCCTGGGGATCAGCTCGTCATCGCGGACAGCCCGAGCCGAGGGGGTGCGGGACTTGGCGGCGTAGTAGGTGCTCGGAGCCACCTGCAACACAGTGCAGATGAGCTCGACCCCGAGCCTTCGACCCTCCACGACGTCGTCTTTGTTCCGGTCGACGAACGCGACTATCTCCGGTGTTGGCGGTCGAGCTCCGCCCCGAAGAAAGACGCGGCCCGTTTGAGGATCTCGTCGGCCCGGCGAAGCTCACGGACCTCCTGTTCCAACTCCCTCACCCGCGCCGCCTCAGCGGTGCTCACCCCCGGGGAGATGCCGTCATCGACGTCGGCCTGCTTGACCCAGGTCCGCACCGACTCGACCCCATACCCGAGCTGCGATGCGACCCGTTGCACTGTCCCCTGGGCCGTTCCCAACTCCGACCGCAGGGTCCGTACCATCCGCACCGCGGCGGCCTTCTCCTCCTCCGAGTACCGACGCGTCGTCGGCTTCCCCGGCGCCTGTTCCTTTGGCATGACTCCATCCTCGTTTCCAAGACCAGGAGTCTCCAACAAACTCAGAGCGATTCATCGGGCCGCGTCACCGTGGGTGTGCATAGCGTTGATGATTGTGTTGGCTTCGGCAATGGTGAGGAAGTGATCGCGCTCTGCTTTCACAGCCCGGTTCTTGGGGAGCAGCTTGGCACTGTATGGCGATGTCGGTGCCCAGCCCATCGTGACGGCGTGGCCAAGGACCTGGGAGAGGAAACCGCAGACGTTGTGGATCGTCTTTGGAGCGCGGCCGAGGCGCTCGAGCTTGTCCACCAGGGATCGAATGTCGTCGGGACGGATCTGCCGCACCGGCAAGTCGCCTAGGGCTGGACCGACGTGGTTGCGCCAGTAGCTCTCGTACTCCTGCAGTGTTTTCTTGGTGCCGCGGTGGCGGTCCATGTAGTGCTGGTACGCCTCAGAGAGTTTGCGGCCGCTGTCGATGCGCTGCGCTAGACGGATCTCGGCGGCTTCTTGGTCGCCGTTGACGGCCTCGATGAGACTCTTCCAGTCTTTGGCCTTCTCCTCGGTGTGGTGAAGGTTCTGACCTTCTGCTTGGAGCCGTCGCGCCAGACGACGCGGAAAGAGGTGCCCTTGAGGTTTTCACGGCGCTGGATCGTAGCCATAGCGCGGATTATATAGTGCCGGGGTAACAGGTTCTTATTTTCAGGTAACACCCTGAACCTGTTACCCCGGCATTCCCCGTCATTCCGGGGATCCCATGGGGTGAGCGACGGGGCTTGAACCCGCGACCCTCGCGACCACAACGCGATGCTCTACCAGCTGAGCTACGCCCACCATGTCGCTGCTTTCTCGTGCCGAGCGGCTCAAAAGCAACGCAGACCATAATACACCCAAACCTGGGCAAAGAGCACATCGGCGATGACTCGGCCCCTCGGTGGCTAGCGGAACCGCCATCTGCCACACTCCGGGCCGTCAGGACGTGCGGAACAGGGCTTTGCGATAGTGCCTGAGCTCCTCGATGGAGTCACGGATGTCTCCCAGGGCGCGATGGTTGCCCGTCTTGCGGGGTGCCGATTCCAGCGCCTGGGGGTTCCACCGCCTGGCGAGCTCCTTGAGCGTGGAGACATCAATGAGGCGATAGTGCAGATGCTCAGTCAGTCGCGGCATGCCCACACGCAGGAACATCTTGTCCGCATGGACGGAGTTACCTGCCAGAGGCGCCACCCGCGCCTCCGGGACCCAGGACGTCACATAGTCCAGCACCCGGTCCTCGGCCTCCTTCAAGGAGATGCCCTGATCCAGTTCGGCAAGCAGGCCAGAATCCGTGTGCATCTTCTGCACAATGGGCGCCATCTTCTCCACTGCGCCCTCCGGCGGCCGTATGACGACGCTGACCCCCTCACCCAGGATGGTGAGGTCAGCGTCGGTCACCAGCGCGGCCACCTCCAGGAGCACGTCCTTCTCGGGGAGCAGCCCTGTCATCTCACAGTCGATCCAGACCATGCGGCCCGACCAGTCACCAGGTCCCTGTCTTGCTGCAGTCTCAGTCACGCCAGTCACTCTACCGACCACCCGCCGCCATACTGATGAGACCTGCCGGTCATCCAGGTGCCTGCCGGTGTAGATTCTTCCCAGTGAACACCCAGCGGACCCGCGTGCGCGGACTGACTCTCTACGGCCTTGCCGGTTCGCTGCTGATTCTCCTGTGCTCCTTTGGGGTGGGGTGGCTGACCATCGACTCGCCCCTGAACCGCTGGCTGCCAGTCATCGCACTGCGCACCGAAGCAGCCGGCGTCGTGGTCTCCACGGTGGGGCTCACCCTGGGCTGCTGGATGCTCTTTCATGCCTGGCTGCGTCTCTACCTTCAGCTGCGGACCTCGCAGGAATGGACCCCCGGTGCTCTGAAGGTGGTGACCCGCGCTGCTCTCCTCTGGTCCGCGCCCCAGCTGCTGGCCGCCCCCATCTTCTCCCGCGACGTCTTCGCGTACCTGAACCAGGGGCGCCTGGTGCTGATGGGGGAGGACCCCTATCAGGTGGGCGTGTCCCAACTGGAGAACTGGTTCCAGCTGGGCACTGACGTGACCTGGGCCGAGAATGAGACTCCCTACGGCCCAGTCTTCCTGTGGATTGCCGCCGGGATTATGCAGCTCAGCGGAGCACATCATGACCTGGCCGTGCTGCTCTTCCGCGTGGTGTGTGCTGCGGGCGTCGTCATGCTGATGATCTGGGTCCCCAAGCTCGCGTCCCACTGCGGCACAGAGCCCGCCTACGCCCAGTGGCTGACGGTAGCCAACCCGCTGCTGATCATCAGCTTCGTCTCCAGCGCACATAATGATGCGCTCATGATGGGGTGCGCGCTGGCCGGGATATGGGCGGCTCTACAGGGTCGGGGCGTGCTGGCGGCCGTGCTGGTGGCTCTCTCCATCGGGATCAAGCCCATCACGCTGCTGCTTCTGCCCTTCGTGGGTCTGCTCTGGGCGGCCCACCGCGGAGATCTCCCGCTGACCTGGCGTCGCCGGGTGGTCTATTGGGCGGGCACCGCAGGCGTCTCCGGGGCGCTGCTGCTTATCGTCGGCGTGATTCAGGGCTACGGCTTCGGTTGGGTCGGCGTGATGTCCGGCACCGGTGATGGGCATGTGCTCTGGGCGCCGGTGGGACTCCTCCACGGGCTGATCAGTGTGGTGCTGATGCCCTTTGGCCTGGACGGAGACTGGAGCCTGGAACTTCTGCGCACCGTCGGCCGGCTGGTCTCGGTGATCGTGGTCCTCGTGCTGATACTGCGCGGAGATGATCGACGCATTCTGCACCGGATGATGTGGGCCTTCACGGCGGTGGTGGTCCTGTCTCCGGTGATTCAGCCGTGGTACCTGCTGTGGCTGCTGCCGCTGTTCGCGGTGACGGGGATTCGGCCCGGCAAGCCGCTAGCCCTCGTCGTCGCCGTGAGTGCGTTCTTCCTGGCCTACGGAGCAGCGGATCAGCTCTTCGTCTATCAGTTCATCGATCTTCAAGCAGAGATGATCGTGGTCTCCGCAGTGGTCTCCGTGCTGTGTCTCACGGCCCTGGCTGTCCTGGATAAGCCGGTGCGCTCGATAGTCTGGGAGCCGGAAGAACCGAGACGAAAGCAGGAGCGGCGTGCGCGATAATCCCATCTCCCGCGCTGCTCTGCGGGTGCGGGAGGCCCTGGGCTCCTTCCGAGGCACCGCCTGGCTCATCGGCGGGGCCGAGGGCGAGATCTCCCACACGATCCGCCAGGGCTGCCTGGCAGCGATCATGATCATGGTCGGTTCGTGGGGGGTCGGCTGGCTCGCAGAGACCCCTGGGTCCGTTCTCGCCTGGCATCCCGGGTTGCTGCCGGTGCGAGCCACGACCGCAGGCGCCATCCTGTGCACCGTGGCCCTGGTGGTCGGTGCGCTGCTGCTGCTGCGCTCCTGGATGCGGCTGGCCCAACGCATCGGCAACTGGGACGGCGCCAGCGTACGCACTATGTACCGGGCGCTGATTGCCTGGGGTACGCCCCTGCTGCTGACGTTCCCCATCTTTTCGCGCGATGTCTTCTCCTATCTGGCTCAGGGGCGGGTACTGCACGCTGGACTGAATCCTTACGAGCACGGTGTCTCGGAGCTGCCCGGATGGTTCGCGGCGGGGGCCGATGGCCTGTGGGCCGAATCGCCCTCACCCTACGGCCCGCTGTTCCTCATGATGGCCCGCGGGGTGTGGTTCGCTTCGTTCGGTGTCCCCGAGATCTCCATCGTTCTTTTCCGGCTGCTGGCCGTGGCGGGCGTCGTGCTGATGTGTCTTGTCATCCCGCGGCTGGCCACGGCGTTCGGCTCCGCGCCGGGGTGGGCGCTGTGGCTGTGCCTGCTGAACCCACTGAGCCTGATCGTCTTCATCCCGGCCGCCCACAACGACGGACTGATGATCGGGCTCATGCTTGCTGGTGCCTGGTACGCGGTCCAGCGACGGCGCGTCGTGGCCCTGCTGCTGCTCATCGCGGCGATCGCCATCAAGCCCATTGCCCTGGTCGTGCTGCCCTTTATGGTGCTGCTGAGCCTGAAGTCCACCGCGAGCTATGCGTCGCGAATGCGGGAATGGGTGCTTGCCGGCGTCGTCGCGGTGGTGCTCCTGGTGGGCGGCGGATATGCCCTTGGCGTCGGGCTGGGCTGGTTCACCGCCGCGCTCTCGGCCGGCTCGGCCACATTCCAGGCCGCCCCCATGGGACTCCTGGGCCTGGGAATCGGTCACCTTGCCGCGCTGCTGATGCCCGTGAGCCCCACGGCGATCGCTGAGGTCGTCTACGCCTGCGCTCGAGCGGCCTCGGCCGTGGTGCTGGCCGTGCTGCTGCTGCGCCCGCGGCTGGGCAACCCCGTCCTCTGGTCGGCCTATGGGCTGACCGTGGTGGTGCTGGTCTCGCCCGTCATCCAGCCCTGGTACGTGCTGTGGATTCTGCCGCTGTACGCCGTGGTCCACGTCTATAGGGGACGAGTGCTGGTCCTGGTGACCCTGCTGATCACGATCATGGTGCTGATGTCCATGGTGACCCATATTTCAGTGGCCCAGTGGATCAGCAGCGTCGTCGTCCAGGGCGTGGCCTTCGCAGTGGCCGCGGTCTATCTGATCTACATCGTGTTCTTCGATCCCAACACCGCCAAGATGTTCAGCCTCCGGCAAGAGTCCCAACGGTGGAACGCCCCCCGGGGGTGGACCTCACTGCGCCGCCTGGAACAGCCGAGCAGCTCCTGGTCTGCCGACGACGTGTATCAGCGGGTCGCCCGATGAGCCGCGGAGACCGGCTCAGCGCCCGCGCACTGTCGGTGCTGCTGGGTGCCAGCGCGATCGGGGCTCTGCTCTCCGTTCTGGCTGTGCAGTGGTGTCGCCTCAACGGGTGGACCGATCCGGGCCAGCATCTGGCCATGTGCTACTCCGACTTCTCGCTGCTCTTCACCGAAAGAGGACTCGGGGAGGGGCTGTTCCCCATGCTCGATCCGGTGCCGGAGCACCAGGTCATGGAATACCCCGTGCTCATCTCTGTCGTGGCCGGAAGCCTGGCCTGGCTCGTCAACACTCTGCTGCCCGCAGGTCAGGGAATGGAGGCCGAGCGGATTCTGGCGTTCTATGACCTCAATCATCTGGCAGTCATCGGCTGCTGGGTGGGCGTGGTGGTCATCACCGCACTGTCCACGGCCCGCAGCCGCAGGCGAGACGCGCTCCTCGTGGCCCTGGCGCCGGGCATCATCCTGAGCCTGTCCATCAACTGGGACATGTGGGCGGTTTTCCTGGGTGCGTTCGCGCTGCTGCTGTGGGGTCGCGGTCGCCCCGGATGGGCCGGGGTGCTCATCGGCCTGGGCACCGCCATGAAGCTGTATCCACTCTTCTTCCTGGGAGCCATTCTGGTGCTGTGCCTGCGCACCGGCCGGCTCCAGACTTTTGCCGCCGTCATCGTGCCGGCCGCGCTGACCTGGCTGGCGGTGAATCTGCCGTTCATGCTGAGCTCGTTCGACCAGTGGGCCAGGTTCTGGGAGTTCTCCTCCGAACGGGGGGTCGGTTTCTCCTCTATGTGGCTGGCGCTAGCGTGGACCGGCTGGTCGGGAGAGACGTTCTCGCTGCTCTCCAATGGGCTGTTCCTGGTCTGCTGTGCGGGCATCACCTGGCTGGGGCTGAGCGCCCCTGTTCGGCCGCGCATGGCGCAGCTGTGCTTCCTGATCGTGGCCAGCTTCCTGCTGCTGGGGAAGGTCTACTCGCCGCAGTTCGTGATGTGGCTGATTCCCCTGGTGGTGCTGGCGAACCCGCGACTGCGCACGTTCCTTCTTTGGCAGGCCGCAGAGGTCTTCCACTGGGCCTCAGTCTGGCTGATCAGCGCCAAGATCACTTCGCAGGGCCAGATCGGCGCCGAACACTATGGGTTCGAGGTGCTCTACGGGGTGGGCATCGCCGTGCACATGGTCATGGTGATCGTGCTCGTTCTTCAGGTCATCGGCGATATCCGTCATCCGGAACGGGATCCGGTCCGCAGCGCACCGTCTCGAGTGCACGACGACGGCGACCCGCTGGCCGGACCCCTGGCCGGAGTGCCGGACCGCTGGACCCTGCGCCGGACCCCGTCGTCGGGGATCAAGAACCAGGAGACCGAACATGCTTGAGATGCTCGGCACGATCGGGCCCATGTTCCTGATCATCCTCACCGGGTTCGCCGCAGGCTTTGTCCGTCGGTTCCGCGCCGCGGCGCCGAACCTCAACGGGTTCGTCTTCTACTTTGCGCTGCCCACGTTCATCTACACCGCCATGGTCACCGCACCTCCGATCGGCAGCTTCCCGGTGCCGGCGTTCCTCATCCCCGTGGTGGTCACCGGTCTGCTCGCCGTAGGTCTCTACTACGTGACTCGCAGCGCGGGGTCGGCCTCGAAGCCCATGGCGGCCCCGACATCACTGGCCGGGTCCTTCGGCAACGTGGGGTACTTCGGCATCCCCATCTCCATCGGAGTGATCGGCCCGGAAGCCGGGGTGGCCGCCGGCATCGTCCACATGATCCACAACGCGCTCTTCATGAACGGCTACCCGCTGGTGCGTACCGCGGTCAACGCTGCAGCCACCTCCGAGGGCGCCCCGGTCGGGTTCAGCCAGCTCTGGAGGGAGCGCCTCTGGCCGATCGTCAAACGAGCTCTGCTACTGAACCCCGTGTTCCTGTTCATCGCGCTCGCGCTGCTGGTGGTCTTCACCGCCCTAGAGATGCCCGCCTTCTTCAACGAGCCGGTGGCCATGCTGGGGCAGACCGCAGTGCCGCTGGCGCTGTTCTGCGTGGGCCTGGCCCTGCATCCGGCGCTTGAAGGTGTGCGCAGCGGAGGAGTGCCCGTCACCCCGATCGCGCTGGGCACCGGAGCGAAACTGGTGATCCTGCCCCTGCTGACCTGGACCGCGGTGCTGCCGTTCTACGACCACCTGGGTCCGGTGTGGGCCGGAGTGCTCATCGTGCTGGCCGCCACCCCCAGTTCGACCACCGTGTTCCTCTTCTCCGAGGAGTACGACGGCGACGGCCGGCTCGCGGCCGCGATTCTGGTCCTCTCCACCGCGCTGTCGCTGGTCACGCTGCCGCTGGTGGCGGAGTTCCTGCTGTAGACCGCCCGGTGTTTAGAAACGGCCAGCGAGGATTCCAGCCGGCCCAAAGACCCGCTGAGCGAAGCGTTCTCCGATGAGTCGGTGGGCCGCCGTATCCGGGTGCAGCTGGTCCGGCATCGGCAGGGCCTGCTCGTCCTCGGCCCCGAAGAGCTCCAGGCCGCTGAGGAAGTAGAGATTCTCATCCCGCCGCTGCCGGGCGGCCACCACCGCGGCGAGATCCTCGCGGATGACCTCAAGACTCAACCGCCCCTGGGCCACCTCGGCAGGGTCCCCCAGAGCGCTGAAGCGAGGCTGTCCCTGAACGGTCTCGTAGCGCAGGGCTCCCGGCGTCTGCTCGTGAATCGCGCAGTGCAGCGGGGAGACCACCACCAAGGGTGTGCTCGCATGCTGACCCTCGCGGATCGTATCGAGGAACCCGTGCACCGCGGGAGTGAAGGCCCGGCGTCGCATAATGTCCCCGTTGACCAGATTGATCCCCAGCTTCAGCGTGATGACGTCAGCCGGCGTCTCCCGCAGCGTGCGAGCGGTGAAAGGATCAAGCACCGCCTGACCGCCGAATCCGAGGTTCTGCAGATGCACTCCAGCGGCACGCGCAGCCACCGCGGGCCAGATGCCGGTCGGATGCGCGGCATCAGAGCCCTGACTGATGGAGCTTCCGTGATGGAGCCAACGAGTCTGCCCGGCCCCGGCACGGTCCTCGTTCAGAGCAGCGAGGGGAGCATCGGCGCGCAGACTGACCAGTTCGGTCCGTTCGCTGTTGGGCAGCCAAATCTCGACATGTTTTTCCCCGGCCGGAAGGTCTTCGAAGCGCAGCGCCGAGGTACTGCCCTCCCGTACCTGCTGCCTCCGCGTGGCCGGGTCCACCTGGATCACCCGGCCGGAGGTTGCGCTGGCCTGAGCGTGCAGCACACCGTCCACCACCAGGTCATACGTGCGGAAGGCAGGCTGCCAGTCCTCACCTGCATAGGCGGTGGCGTAAACCTCCAGCTCGACGACGCCGGCTCGAGTCAGGAATTCCAGGCGCACCCCGCTGGGTTCAGCGGTGACCCGCTCCACCATAGGGTCGATGTTCTGTTCCAGCGCCCATCCCGGGAGCCGGCGTGGAAGCAGGCCGCGGGCGGTGGGTTCCAGCTCGACCGCGCCGCGGACGATGCGGGAGTTCAACTCGATAGTGTGGGCGTCAAGACTCTGCACGATCGAAGTGTACTGGGGTGGATGAACCGAGCGTGACGGTGGGTATGGCCGAGACGATTGCGCACAACCTCGGCGGGAGCACACACGTTTGCCTGATGTTCACCTGGATGGGATGGGATGAGCCGTTGTGACTGACCGTACCGAGACACAAGCCCCTCGACATCCCGGCAGCGTGCTGGAAGTGTTCCTCGTCTTCCTCCGACTGGGCCTGACCAGCTTCGGGGGTCCCGTGGCCCATTTGGCCTACTTCCGCGAAGCCTTCGTGGTGCGCCGCAAGTGGCTCAGCGAGAAGGCCTACGCCGACCTCGTAGCGCTGTGCCAGTTCCTCCCAGGGCCGGCATCCTCCCAGGTGGGGATGGCCCTGGGTCTTCAGCGTGCCGGCGGCGGCGGGATGTTCGCGGCCTGGTTTGCGTTCACCATGCCCTCGGTGGTGCTGATGGTGGCTTTTGCCTACGGAGTCTCCGCCGTCGGGGACCTCGCGGATGCGGGGTGGATCCACGGGCTCAAAGCGGCGGCGGTCGCCGTCGTCGCGCATGCGGTCATCGGCATGGCCAAGTCACTGACGCCGGATCCTCCGCGCGCGACCATCGCGGTGGGCGCGATGGTGGTGGTGCTGCTGCTGCCCGGCCCGCTGGTGCTGGTGGGAGCGATCGCGGTTTCGGGACTGATCGGGCTGGTCTGGTTGAAGCCCCCCGCCCAGGAGCCCGCGGCGGAGGACGCTTTCACCGTGCGGGTGCCGCGGGCGGTCTCCGTGACCTGCTTGGTGCTCTTCTTCGCGCTGCTGGCAGGCCTGCCGCTGCTGGCGGCGGTGACCGACGACGGCGCAGCTCGCCTCACCGACACCTTTTACCGGGCCGGAGCGCTCGTCTTCGGCGGCGGGCACGTGGTGCTTCCTCTGCTGGAGGCCGAGACCGTGCACACCGGACTGGTAGGAGCCGATACGTTCCTGGCCGGCTATGGCGGTGCCCAGGCTGTACCCGGTCCTCTGTTCACCTTCGCAGGCTTCCTGGGAGCCTCGACCCTGGAGGGGCCCACCGGCCTCCTGGGTGCCGCCATCGCGATCCTAGCCATCTTTCTGCCGGCGGCGCTGCTGATCCTGGGGTGCCTGACTCTGTGGGAGCGGCTGCGGGTTAATCGCACGGCACGCCGGGCCCTGATGGGCTTCAACGCCGGCGTGGTCGGGGTGCTCGCTGCGGCGCTGTGGACTCCGGTGTTCACCGCGGGCATCCTTGAGGTCGGCACCGATGAGCAGAATCTGCGGGCACTGATTCTGGGAGTCGTCGCCTTCGTGGCGCTGAACAGCTGGAAGGTTCCCGCCTGGGCCGTCGTCATTGCGGCCGGTCTGGTGGGGGCAGTGATCCTCTGACCCCGGTCTCGCGGACCCTTCCAGGGAATCTGTAGGTGAAGCCGGTACGGTAACCAGGTCCAGGACCGCTGTCGGCACCGGAGGTGGCAGGCCCAAACAATGGTGAGCACCCAAGCTCGGGGACTGACCCGCCTCTACGCTCTGGACGTGGCACGCGCGGTCGCTGTCTTCGGGATGATCATTGTCAACGTCGGCCCCTACACGACCGAGGGGTGGGCATCGTGGATCATTCGAGCGCTCAACGGCCGGGCCTCCATCCTGTTCGTCATTCTCGCCGGCATCGGTGTGACCTTTCTGGCCCGGCGGTCGCTGACCAAGGGCATCACACGCCGTTCCACCCTGCTGTGGAGGGGCCTGCTGCTGCTGGCACTGGGTCTGGGGCTCCAAGCCCTGGACCACGATGTCAACGTCATTCTGCCGGTCTACGCGGCGCTGTTCTTTCTCGCAGCCTTCGTGGTGAAGATGCCCACACGGTGGCTGTTCTGGTCCGCGATGGCCTCCACCTTCCTCGGGCCGATCATCTGGATCCTGGCCAGGCAGCAGACCAAATTCCACATCGACCCCGCAGAGCTGGGAGACAGCCCCTTTGAGATCGTGGCCGCGATCGTCGTCTCGGGTCCCTATCCGCTGCTGGTGTGGATTGCTCCCTTCTTCCTGGGGGTGTGGCTCGGGCGCCAGCCTCTGGGAAGCATCCGTGTGCAGCGGCGCCTGATGATCGGCGGTCTGATTGCGGGATTCGGCGCCTTCGGCCTGTCCCGGATTCTGATTGCGTTCCTGGGGCATCCGGATATGAGCACCGTGGGCTGGGACCGGCTCATCTCCGCCGTCGGGCATTCGCAGATGCCTCTGTGGCTGATCTCCTCCTGCGGCACGGCCGTGGCGGTGCTGGGCATGTTGCTGCTGGTGGTTCCCAAGCTGAACCAACGCATCCGCCTGCTCGTGGCCGTGGGGCAGATGCCGCTGACGGCCTACACCGCCCATCTGCTCATCATCGCTCTGATCGTGCGACCCGGTCCTGCGACCCCGGAGATGGGCGTGCTGGTCAGCTGCCTGATCATGCTGGGACTCATCGCCTTCGCCGTCGTCTGGGTGGCCAACCTGCGCTACGGTCCACTGGAGATGGTGCTGCGCCGGCCGCCGCGGATGCTGCAGGTGCCCTACCGCATGCCGGAGAGGCATCGCCGCCGCGAACACGCCAAACCCTACCCGCGCCGCCGCAAGCTGGAATCCGCCCCTGATGAAGATCCTGACCCTGTTGTGAACCCATAGAGAAGGCTGATCCCCACTATGAGAACACCGCTCCACGTCCTCACCGCCGGCACCACTGCCGCGGCGCTCATCGCTGTGACCTCCTGCGGCATCGTCGAGGAAGAACCCAGCGGTCCCGAGGTCACCGCGTCGGCCCCGGAGTCGGCCAGCGCCAGCCCCGAGCCCCCGGAGAACGCAGCCACCCCTGTAGAAGACCTGCTGGAGCAGCAGGGCGTCAGCGCGGGGCACCCCCTGGCAGTCGCCGCGGGAGAGCAGATCCTCGCCGAGGGCGGCAACGCCGTGGATGCCGCGATTGCCACTGCCTTCGCGATCTCCGTGGTGGAGCCCTATGCCTCAGGCATCGGAGGCGGGGGCTCGGTCATCATCGCCGGTCCCGAGGGCGAGCCCATCTTCTACGACTACCGTGAAGTGGTGAACAACGACGGCGAGATCCCCGACTCCGGCGCCGGGGTCCCGGGATTCGTTGCCGGCATGGGTCAGCTCCACGAGGACTACGGCACCATGGAATGGTCCGAGCTGCTCGCCCCGGCCCAAGAGCTGGCCGACGACGGCTTCGAGGTCAGTGAGTTCCTCGGGGTCCGCATGAGTCAGCCCGATGCTGCGGCGGCGATCAGCGATCTGGAGCACTACGCGCCTGGCGGTGAGATCCTGCAGGCGGGGGAGACGCTGGTGCAGGAGGACCTGGCTCAGACCCTGCAGACCCTTTCGCAGAATGGCTGGCAGGACTTCTACACCGGGGGCCTGGCCGAGTCCCTGGCCTCCGCCGCCGAGGGCATTGATGCGGAGTCCCTGGCGGATTACGAGGTGGTGCGGACCAGTCCTGTGGCGGGGGAGTTCGGCGAGTTCGAGGTGGTCTCCGCAGCTCCCGGGCTGCCCGGCCCGGCGCTTATTCAGATGCTGCAGATCGCCGAGGCTCAGGGAGTCGCTCAGATGGAGCCGGATTCGGCTGAGTACATCGACACGCTCTCGCGCGCATGGCTGGAGGCTGAGAGCACCGTCTACAACGACCTGGGAGACCCGGCTTTCGTGGATGTGCCGGTGGACCGGCTCACCGATCGCGAGGCCAATGCCCAGATCGAGCTGAGCGCCCAAGCACTCGGCGCCCCCAGCGCGGCGGCGGAGGACGCTCCCAACACCACGCATATCTCGGTGGTGGATTCCGACGGCCTTACGGTGTCGATGACCAACACCATCATGTTCTTCTGGGGCTCGGGCGAGATGGTCGACGGGTACTTCCTGAACAACCACCTCTCCCGGTTCGAGGCCATCGACACTCCTGCTAATCAGCCTGAGCCGGGACGCCGGACCGTCACCTGGTCCACGCCGACCATGGTGCTCGACGGCGAGGGGCAACCCCTTCTGGCCATCGGCAGCCCTGGAGGGCACCAGATCCTCAACATTCTCTCGACTGTCCTGGTCCAGTGGGGCCTGCAGGGCGCCACGCTCGAGGAGGCCATTGAGGCCCCGCGGTTCCGCGCAGCCTCCGACGGCGAGACGCTCTACCTCGAGGACACCGTGAGCGAAGAGGTGATCAGTGAGCTGGAGGACATGGGCTGGCAGACGGAGATCTGGCCGGTGGAGCAGGCAAGCTTCGGCTCCGTGCAGCCGGTGCTCATCGACTACGAGACCGGCCAGCTGCACAGCACCGATGATCCCCGGCGCGAGGGGGCCCACGCGGTCATTCCATGAGGCAGCACCGCCGCGGGCTGCGATAGGCTGATGCACCAGCACGGGGTGCTCACACCGGTGAGCTGAGATCACACCCGTTGAACCTGCTGTGGTTAGCACCAGCGAAGGGATTGCTTGCATGACGTTGCCTATGACCGAGTCCGCACCCCAGATGAACCGCCGGACCGTCCCCAATGTGCTCTCCATTGCCGGCACGGACCCCACTGGCGGGGCCGGGATCCAGGCGGACCTGAAGAGCTTCGCGGCCCACCGCGGCTACGGAATGTGCGTGGTGACGGCGCTGGTCGCCCAGAACACCCAGGGGGTGCGTGAGATTCACCTTCCCCCGGTGGAATTTCTCCGCGCTCAGCTGGACGCCGTCTCCGACGACGTGGCCATCGACGCGGTCAAGATTGGGATGCTGGGCACGGCTGAGATCATCGAGACCGTCGCCTCATGGTGGGATGAGCTGTGCCGCACCGCCGAGCGCCGACCCGTTCTGGTGGTGGACCCGGTAATGGTCGCCACCAGCGGTGACCGGCTCCTGCAGGCCGAGGCAGAGCAGGCGCTGAAGGAGTTCCTGCACCGGGCAGACCTCATCACCCCCAACGTCCCGGAACTGGCGCTACTGGCTGAGGCACAGCCTGCCGTGGACAACGAGCACCTGCTGGGGCAGGCTCAGGTCGTGGCCGATGCCCACAGCACCATCGTGCTGGCCAAGGGAGGTCACCTCACCGGGGGCGACGTGGTGGACACCCTCGTCTTTCCCCAGGATGCCCAGGCGCAGCGGCCGGCCCCGGTCAGCGTGTCCTCGCCGCGCATTGAGACCACCAACACCCACGGCACCGGATGCTCCGTCTCCGCGGCGTTCGCGACCCTGGCGGCGCGGGGATTGTCCTGGGGGGAGGCTCTGGAAGAGGTCAAGGCGTGGATGAACGCCTCACTCCAGGGCGCCCAGAGCCTCGACGTCGGGCAGGGACACGGTCCCATCCACCACTTCGCCCAGCTCTGGCGGGACTAGGGGCAGCTCGGGCAGGATGAGAGGAGAGTCTCCCGGCCGCGGCACCAGCTGTGCGGGACCAGCTTCAGGCGGGATGGCCAGCATCGGGGATGGAACGTTCTGCGTGTTTTTAGCCGCCGAGATCAGCCAAGGCCCGCTGTTGTTTCATCACTACCCTCTCTAGGGGTGTGCGTGAAACAGGTCCGGGCATCGAGGGAGAGTTCGGTACGAGTGGCCAGGGAGCCGCGAGGTTAGAGAGTTGTGCAGCCGGCGGGAGTGCCGTCCACAGGTTGGTGGTGGCACAGAAACGAGTGGTGTTGTTTTCGTCGGAATAACCGGAGATTCCCACGAAAACAGCAGCACGGGTTGAGATGCACGCAGCGTGGCGGGGTGTATCGGCCTCGGAACCAGTGGTTCAGGAACCAGTTACGACTCCGGCTGCCGGACCAGGTCCTCCCAGTTCCAGGCGGGGACGTCGTCGTCTTTGAACCACTGCGCAGGATCCGGCCGGTCGGCCGGGGTGGGGCCGGTGGCACCTTCCCCGGCGCTTGGAGCCTGTTTGCGCAGGGCGGTAACTTTGTCGCGGATCTCGGCCATCTGCTTGTCCAGAGCGGCGGCCTGATCGGCGGCGTCGCGCAGCTCGTCAAGAATGTCTGAGGGGACTTCGCCCTCATAGGTGTAGTAGATCTTGTGCTCCAGCGAGGCCCAGAAGTCCATGGCCACCGTGCGGATCTGCACCTCCACGTACACGAACTCGGTGCGGTTGGAGAGAAATACTGGCACCTGCAGGATCACGTGCAGGCTCTGATAGCCGTTGGGCTTAGGGGAGCGGATGTAGTCCTTGATCTCCACCACCCGGATGTCCGGCTGGGAGCACAGCATCTCGGCCACCCAGTAGGCGTCGGAGACGAAGCTGCAGGTGATGCGGATGCCGGCGATGTCGCGAATGGCGTGCCGGATGCCCTCAAGAGTCGGTTCGCAGCCGTAGCGCTGAACCTTATCGAGGATTCGCTCCATGGATTTCAGGCGGTAATTAACGTGCTCGATGGGGGAGTAGTCCCGCGTGTGCTCGAACTCCTCCCGCAGCACGTTGATCTTGGTCAGCACCTCGTCCATGCCGAACTTGTAGTGAAGCTGGAACTCGGTGAGCTGGCGGCGGATGTCGATCATCCGGTTCGCGGAGCCGGTGGACCCGTTCTCGTCGGCGCGGGTGTGAAGCTGCTCCAGAAGCTGTCTGTACGGATCTCCCTCGGTGCGCTCCACCGAAGTGGAGGGCGCAGCAGCGAGTTCAGACATAGAAGCCTCCTGAATGGGATTGGACGAGCATTTCGGACATCGCTCTGTCCTCGATTCTCGACCTTAGGCACCCATTCTGTGAAGACCCTTGAAGGTGCACAATGTGACTGAAGCCACACTATGCGGCAGATGGTCTTGCCGATGTGCGGCGTCGCCTGCTCCCGGTCTTAGAGGACCTTCGGCGCCGCGGGCACAACGGGCGCAGTTGCAGGATTGTTCGGGCGGTCGAGATCACCGGCGTCTCCCGATAGGCTTCAACAGACGGACGACGACGCCGCCACGGACGCAACCGCCAAGGGGGACCTCCTCACGTGAAGCCTCAGCCCATGGACCATCGCAGCCGCGAGGCGGCCCTGGCCCGAGTGGCCGCCAGCACTCCCGAGAATCCCCTCGACGTACTGGTCATCGGTGCGGGCGTGGTCGGTTCAGCCGCCGCTTTTGACGCCGCCGGTCGTGGGCTGGACACCGCGCTGGTAGAGGCTCGAGACATCGCTGAGGGCACCAGCTCGCGTTCCTCCAAGCTGATCCACGGCGGCCTGCGCTACCTACAGATGTTGGACTTCAAGCTCGTGGCCGAGGCCCTGCGGGAACGTGACCTGCTGCTGACCCGTCTGGCCCCGCACCTGGTGCGGCCGCTGCCTTTCATCTTCCCGTTCGAGCGCCAACTGGTGGAGCGGGCCTTCATCGGTTCCGGGGTGTCGCTCTATGACCTCCTGGCCTCGGGGTCCTCTGCCCTGCGCAGCAGCCGCCGGGGCGCTTCGGCGCTGCGGAGCCTGCGCAGTCGGGCCGTGCCCTTCCACCGGCATCTGGGCAGCAAAGGCCTCGCTGAGAGGTTTCCGGGCCTGGATCAGGAGAAGTTCCACGGTGGACTGGAGTACTACGACGCTCAGGTCGACGACGCCCGCCTCGTGCTCACGCTGGCGCGTTCGGCCCACAGCCTCGGCGCCGCGGTCGCACCCAGGACCGAGGTCATCGGGTACCTGCGCCAGGACCCTCAGGAGCCGGAGCGGATCACCGGGGCTGTGCTGCGGGATCATCTCACGGGCCGCCAGATCCAGGCCCACGCCCGCGAGACCATCCTCGCCGCCGGGGTCTGGACTGGCGCCGCCCAGGAGTTGATCCGGGGCTCGGCACCGGAGCAGCTTCAGGACGCCCAGGACTCGGGCCGACAGGGACTGACCGTGCTGGCGTCCAAGGGGATTCACGTGACCGTCCCCAAGCACGCCATTGCCGCCCAGGAGCGCGTGGGGATCATCACCCAGACCGAGAAGTCGGTGCTCTTCATCATCCCGCTAGAGGAGGTGTGGGCCATCGGCACCACCGACACGGCCTGGCGGGAGGCGGTGGAGTCCCCAGCCGCCACCGCCGCAGACATCGACTACGTCCTCGAGCACGCCAACGCGGTGCTCGGATCCACCCTCACCCGTGAGGACATCATTGGTACCTGGGCGGGCCTTCGGCCTCTGCTGCAGCCGGTGCGGGGAGATACGGAGGCCCCGACCAAGGTTTCCCGCGAACACACGGTCATGGAGCTGGCGCCCGGGCTGACCGGGGTGGCCGGTGGAAAGCTCACTACCTACCGAGTGATGGCCCAGGACGTGGTGGACTTCGCGGTGAACGGCAGCTTCAAGGACCGAGCCAGCCTCACCGAGGTCATGCCCCTCTTGGGTGCGGTGGGCTATGGCGAGTGGACCGCCCGCGCTGAGGAGATCGCCGCAGCCCACGGCTGGGATCGCGGCAGGGTCGAGCGCCTGCTCCACCGCTACGGCAGCCTCACGGGTGAAGTCCTGGACCTCATCGCCGACGACGACTCGCTGGGGCGTGCGCTGGAGTATGCCCCGAGCTGCCTGCGTGCTGAGATCGTCTACGCCTGCACCCACGAAGGCGCCCTGCACGTGGATGACCTGCTGACTCGACGTACCCGCCTGATCCACGAGGTCCCCGACCGCGGGGCCGCAGCGGCCGAGGAAGTCGCAGGTCTTGCCGCAGGGGTACTCGGGTGGGACGAGGAGCGCCGTCGTGCAGAAATCTCCGCCTACCGGGACTTCATCCACGCCCAGAAGCAGGCCGAACAGCTCGCCAGCGACGCCGAGGCGGCAGCCTTGATCGCCGCACACCCCCCGGTGCCGCAGACGGCTGACGGCGGCCCCCTGGCTGCACCACACACCCCAGAGGCTTCAGAGAGGCGCACATGAACGAGTTCGTTCTGTCCATTGATCAGGGCACCACCTCCACCAGGGCCGTGGTGTTCGACCACGACGGCGTCCTGGTGGCCTCGAGCCAGAAGGAGCACACCCAGTACTTTCCCCGGGCCGGATGGGTGGAGCATGACCCGCTGGAGATCTGGCGCAATACGCGGGAGGTGATCGGCCGGGCCCTGGCCGCGGCCGACATCAGCCGCAATCAGCTCGCTGCGGTTGGACTGACTAATCAGCGTGAGACCACGGTGGTGTGGGACCGGGCCACCGGGGAGCCGATTCACCGGGCGATCGTCTGGCAGGACACCCGTACCCAGGAGATCTGCGACCGTTTGGCCGCTGAGGCCCCCGACAGTGAGGCAGACGGCATCGACCGTTTCAAGGACCGCACGGGACTGCCACTGGCCACTTACTTCGCCGGGCCCAAAATCCGGTGGATCCTTGAGAACGTCGAGGGCGCGAGGCAGCGGGCCGAGGCCGGAGGGCTGGCCTTCGGCACCATGGACACCTGGCTGCTGTGGAACCTCACCGGGGGTCCTCGCGGGGGAGTGCACGTCACCGACGTCACCAACGCTTCGCGCACGCTGCTGATGAACATCGACAGCCTGGACTGGAACGAGGAGATTTGCGAAGCCATCGGGGTGCCTTCTGCCATGCTCCCGCAGATCAGGACTTCCAGTGAGGTCTACGCCGAGGCCCACGAGCGCAGTCTGCTCACGGGGGTGCCGATTGCGGGCATTCTCGGTGACCAGCACGCCGCCACTGTGGGACAGGCCTGTTTTGAGCCGGGGCAGGGCAAAAACACCTACGGCACGGGCAACTTCATGCTCATGAACACCGGTGAGGAGCTGGTGCGCAACGATGAGGGCCTGCTGACCACCGTGGCCTATCAGCTGGACGGGCAGCCGCCGGTCTACGCCTTGGAGGGCTCTATCGCTGTCACCGGCTCCCTCATTCAGTGGCTGCGCGACAACCTGGGGATCATTAGCAGCGCCGCCGAGTCGGAGACCCGCGCCCGCCGTGTGGAGGACAACGGCGGCTGCTACGTGGTCCCTGCCTTCTCCGGGCTCTTTGCACCCTACTGGAGGCCCGAGGCTCGTGGCGTGATCGTGGGGCTGACCCGCTACGTCAACGCCGACCACATCTGCCGGGCCGCGCTGGAATCGGTGGCCTTCCAGTCGGCCGAGGTGGTCGAGGCCATGAACGCGTCCTCGGAGACCGATCTCAAGGAGCTCAAGGTCGACGGCGGCATGGTTGTCAACGACACGCTGATGCAGTTCCAGGCAGACCTGCTGGGGGTCGACGTCGTCGCCCCTGAGGTCATCGAGACCACTGCGCTGGGAGCCGCCTACGCGGCGGGACTGGCCGTGGGTTTCTGGGAGTCCACGCAGGAGCTGGCCTCCAACTGGAGCGAAGGCCGGCGTTGGAGTCCCCGCACTGAAGTTGGCCAGCGCCAGCAGCAACTGCGGCAGTGGAAGAAGGCCGTCACGCGCAGCTTCGACTGGGTCGGCTGAGGCAGCGCTCACACCACATCTGGAGCGCCGCGGTCCGCGTCGTCGGGAAGACACGCCGGGGCCGAAAAATTCTTTTGCTGGGGAGTTCGCCCTCCACACCTGTGGAGGAGATCGAGGGACACCCCCGCCTGCGGCAGAAATCCGCCCAACACGCCGTCCACAGGGCCTGTGCACTGGCGGTGAAGAACTACACTGATGTGAGTCACAGCATCTAGTGGTTGCTGACGGAATCAAACCCAAGATGTAGTATTGAGTACGTCAAAGGCCGCAATGCCGACCAGCGCATACGACACCAGAATGTGAAGGGACTTCCCCATGAGCGTCACCGTCTACACCAAGCCCGCCTGCGTGCAGTGCAACGCCACGTACCGTGCCCTGGACAAGAACGGCGTCACCTACAAGACCGTCGACATTTCCCAGGATGCCGAGGCTCTGGAGCGTGTGCGCGCACTGGGATACATGCAGGCTCCCGTGGTCATCACCGACAACGATCACTGGTCCGGCTTCCGCCCGGACAAGATCTCCGAGCTGGCCTCCGCAGAGAGCACCGCAGCCGTCGCCTGATGATGCTCACCTCAGAGCAGAGCCGGACAGCGCAGACGGTCACCTCTGCGCGAGTCATCTACTTCTCCTCGGTGTCGAACAACACGCACCGATTCGTGAAGAAGCTGGGCCTGCCTGAGTCTGAGACCGCGCGGCTGCCACTGCACACCAAGGATGAGACCCTGCTGGCCACCGAGCCCTTTGTGCTGGTGGTTCCCAGCTACGGGGCCGACGGCGGCAAGGGCTCAGTTCCCAAGCAGGTCATCAAGTTCCTCAACGTGGAGTCCAACCGGAATCTGCTGCGTGGAGTGATCGGCGCAGGGAACACGAACTTCCAGGAGAGCTACTGCATTGCCGGCGACATCATCGCCGCGAAATGCGGAGTTCCGCATCTGTACAGATTCGAGCTCATGGGCACCGAAGAGGACGTGTCCAGAGTCCACGAAGGATTGGAAAAGTTTTGGAAACAGCAGTCAAGCCTCTCAGCCGCGTAGAAGAGCCGCCCCTGGCCAAAGAGGTCCCGCCGCAGTGGGAGGGCCTGAGCTACCACGAGCTCAACGCCATGCTGAACCTCTACGGCCCCAACAACGAGATTCAGTTCGAGGCCGACCAGCTTGCTGCGCGCAAGTACTTCCTGGATCACGTTAACGTCAACACCGTCTTCTTCCACGATCTCGACGAGAAGCTGAAGTACCTGGTCGATAACGACTACTACGAGATCGAGACCCTGGATCAGTACAGCCGGGAGTTCATCCGCAGCCTCTGGGACCAGGCCTACGCGGCCAAGTTCCGTTTCCCCACCTTCCTGGGTGCCTTCAAGTTCTACACCTCCTATGCGCTGAAGACCTTTGACGGCAAGCGCTACCTGGAGCGTTTTGAGGATCGCGTCTGCATGGTGGCCCTGCACCTGGCCCGCGGCGACGAGCAGCTGGCCGTGCGCATCATGGAGGAGATCATCACCGGTCGCTTCCAGCCGGCCACCCCCACCTTCCTCAACGCAGGCAAGAAGCAGCGCGGCGAGCTTGTCTCCTGCTTCCTGCTGCGCATCGAGGACAACATGGAGTCCATCGCCCGCGGCATCAACTCCGCACTGCAGCTGTCCAAGCGCGGCGGCGGCGTGGCACTGTCTCTGACCAATATCCGTGAGCACGGCGCGCCCATCAAGCAGATCCAGAACCAGTCCTCCGGCGTCATCCCGGTGATGAAGCTGCTGGAAGACTCCTTCTCCTACGCCAACCAGCTCGGTGCTCGTCAGGGTGCGGGCGCGGTGTACCTCAACGCCCACCACCCGGACATCTACCGGTTCCTGGACACCAAGCGTGAGAACGCCGATGAGAAGATCCGCATCAAGACCCTCTCCCTGGGCGTGGTGATCCCTGACATCACCTTCGAGCTGGCGAAGAAGAACGAGGACATGTACCTCTTCAGCCCGTATGACGTCGAGCGCGTCTACGGCAAGCCGTTCAGCGAGATCTCCGTCTCGGAGAAGTACTACGAGATGGTCGACGACGCCCGGATCAAGAAGTCCAAGATCAACGCGCGTGAGTTCTTCACCACTCTGGCGGAGATCCAGTTCGAGTCCGGTTACCCCTACATCATGTTCGAGGACACGGTGAACCGGGCCAACCCCATCGAGGGCCGGATCACCATGTCCAACCTGTGCTCCGAGATCCTCCAGGTCTCTGAGCCCAGCGAGTACAACGCCGATCTCGGCTACGCGCAGGTGGGCAAGGACATCTCCTGCAACCTGGGCTCGCTGAACATCGCCAAGACCATGGACTCCCCGGACTTCGGCGCCACGATCGAGACCGCCATCCGGTCGCTGACCGCCGTGTCGGATATGTCCTACATCGACTCGGTGCCCTCGATCGCGGAGGGCAACAAGCGCAGCCACGCCATCGGTCTGGGCCAGATGAACCTGCACGGCTACCTGGCACGTGAGCGGGTCTTCTACGGCTCCGAAGAGGGCCTTGACTTCACCAACATTTACTTCTACACGGTGCTGTTCCACTGCCTGCGCGCCTCTAACCAGATCGCGAAGGAAACCGGTCAGACCTTCGACGGGTTTGAGCGCTCCAAGTACGCCACCGGCGAGTTCTTCGACAAGTACACCGAGCAGGTGTGGGAGCCGAAGACCGCTAAGGTCCGTGAGCTCTTCGCCCACGTGCAGATTCCCACCCAGGCCGACTGGCTGGCCCTGAAGGCCGAGGTGCAGAAGTACGGCATCTACAACCAGAACCTGCAGGCAGTCCCGCCGACCGGTTCGATCAGCTACATCAACAACTCGACCTCCTCGATCCACCCCGTGGCCTCGAAGATCGAGATCCGCAAGGAAGGCAAGATCGGCCGCGTCTACTACCCGGCGCCCTACCTCGACAACGACAACCTCGAGTACTACGAGGATGCCTACGAGATCGGCTACGAGAAGATCATCGACACCTACGCCGCTGCCACTCAGCACGTGGACCAGGGCCTGTCCCTGACGCTGTTCTTCAAGGACACCGCCACTACCCGGGATATCAACAAGGCACAGATCTACGCGTGGAAGAAGGGCATCAAGACCCTCTACTACATCCGTCTGCGCCAGCTGGCCCTGGAGGGCACCGAGGTCGAGGGCTGCGTCTCCTGCATGCTGTGACCCTGGTGTCCGGCACCCCGGACCCGACCTGAAGAGCGACGCCGACCGCGCCGCTAGCACGCACCGTTTGAGAGAACTGGAAGAAGCACCATGACTACCTCCGCAGCAGCGCCTACGCAGTCGGGTCTCCTCGACCACGTGGAGGCGATCAACTGGAACCGCCTTCAGGACGAGAAGGACAGCGAGGTCTGGAACCGGCTGGTCAACAACTTCTGGCTGCCTGAGAAGGTGCCGGTGTCCAACGACGTCCAGTCCTGGGCCACCCTGACCGAGGAGGAGAAGACCCTGACCATGCGGGTCTTCACCGGCCTCACCCTGCTGGACACCATCCAGGGCACCGTGGGTGCGGTGGCGCTCATCCCGCACTCCCTGACCCAGCACGAGGAGGCGGTCCTGACCAACATCGCCTTCATGGAGTCGGTGCACGCCAAGTCCTACTCCCAGATCTTCTCAACCCTGTGCTCCACCAAGGAGATTGACGAGGCTTTCCGCTGGTCCAAGGAGAACCCGAATCTGCAGCGCAAGGCGCAGATCGTCATGGACTACTACCACGGCAACGATGGGCTGAAGAAGCGTGTGGCCTCCACGATTCTGGAGTCCTTCCTTTTCTACTCCGGTTTCTACCTGCCTATGCACTGGTCATCCCGGGCCAAGCTGACCAACACCGCGGACATTATTCGCCTCATCATCCGTGATGAGGCCGTCCATGGTTACTACATCGGCTACAAGTACCAGCGGGCTCTGGAGCAGGAGACCCCTGAGCGCCGCGAGGAGCTGAAGGCCTACACCTATGACCTGCTTTTCGAGCTCTACGAGAACGAGGTGCAGTACACCCACGATCTCTACGACGGCGTCGAGCTGGCTGAGGACGTGAAGAAGTTCCTGCATTACAACGCCAACAAGGCGCTCATGAACCTGGGCTACGAGGCAATGTTCCCCGCCGAGGTCACCAACGTGAACCCGGCGATCCTCTCGGCACTGAGCCCCAACGCTGATGAGAACCACGACTTCTTCTCCGGCTCCGGCAGCTCCTACGTGATCGGCAAGGCCGTTGAGACCGAAGACGACGACTGGGACTTCTGAGACTTTCTCAACACAGATGTCCTGAGTTGTCGCCGTAAGGCCTGGCAAGGGGCCCGGATCCGCAGGTTTCTGCAGGTCCGGGCCCTTTTTCGTGCCTCCTCCTAACGAACACAGGAGGACGAAGATGCACACCAGCAGCCTTACATGCAGGCACGCCGGGGGCACGAGCACACCTTCCCGATGGGAAAGGGGATGCCGAGCACCCGTAATCGTGGCCGAAGGTAGCCCCGAGGTCGTGCCCCAACGTGCCCCTCAGCGACCCTTTAGCACCCCTAGATCCGCGAAATGGCGCGGATGTAGCCGTGTACCAAAAGGAAGGGGCACGGAGGGGCACGCCCGCCCGCAATGGTCCGCAGGAGTCCACGGGAGGGCGCGATGAGCACGGAAAAGCGCGAGACATCATCAACACGACGCGAGGCATGGGGGAGACTCCGCAAGCTGCCTTCTGGTCGTTGGCAGGTCAGGTATCCCGGCCCGGATGGCCGGACGTATACAGCCCGAACTGAGGCCGATAAGCCGCTGACCTTCCTGACCAAGACCGACGCGCGGACTTGGCTGGCCAACGTCCATACACAGATCGCCCGCGGACAATGGGAGCCCCCGGCCGTGGTGGCGGCTCGCCGACGGGCGGAGGCCGAGGCGGAGAGGGCCCGGACCCTCGGCTTCGCGGAGTATGCCGAGCATTGGATGGAGATGATCCGTACCCAGCCCAACCGCAGCGGCAAGAAGCGGTCTGAAGGGACGATCCGGTCCTACCAGAGCAAGGTCAGCGGATACCTCATCCCGGAGTTCGGAGACACCCCACTGCGGGACATCGATGCAGCACGCATCAAAGTGATGACCGATCGGCTGGATGCGATTCCCTCACCGTTGAACCCGAAGTCCAAATTCAACGGGGTCAGCCGGCCGGTACTCGTGGTGCTGATGATGATCCTGCGCCAAGCCGCCCGGGACGGCATCATCCCAGCAGCACCCCCGGTCTCTGTGCCGAAACAGGAATCAGTCCGCTACGACTCCGACCATGCGGAGACTGATGATGTGGCCCGACCGGACCAGGTAGAGGCCTTGTATGACGCCACACCTGAGCATTTCGGGATCATGGTTCTGTTGGCTGCGTGGTGTCAGCTCAGGCGAGGGGAGTGCTTGGGTCTGCAGCGTCGGGACATCATCTGGCATGAGGACGGCACCGCAACCCTCTACGTCCACCGTCAGCTCAACGCCAACACAGGCGACCTGACCATGCCGAAGACCGAAGCCGGCAAACGCCCGCTGAGCGTCCCCGACATCATGCTCCACCGTCTGAGGAAGCACCTGGAAGACAATGTGGCGCCCGAGGCGAAAGCACCCGTGGTGCCAACAACGCGGCGGGGGAGTGTCCCGTTGTCGAATACCCGATGGGGGTACATATGGGCCGAAGTCCGTGAGAAGGTCAACGACCTGCCCCACCGTTATCGCTTCCACGACCTGCGCCATACGGGACTGACCATCTTCGCCCAGGAGGGAGCGACGCTCGCCGAGCTGATGCGCCGCGGGGGTCACTCAGACATCCGAGTCGTCCTGCGCTACCAGCACAGCACCATGGCACGGGACCGGGAGCTGGCTGAGCGAATGAGCAGAACGGCTCAGGCCAAGATCGAGGCCCGAAAGAAGGCAGATAAGGACAGTCAGGGCGGAGATGGACACCTATGAGATGTCAGAGCCACGAAGAAAGGGGGTGACACCTCATGGCAGCACAGGACAAGAAGTCCTCCTCTGAGCAACAGCTGGTTTCGCTCGCGGAAGCCGCCGAACAGTTCGGCGTCTCGGTCAAGACCATTCGACGCCGCATCGCTGACGGCACAGTACATGGTTACCGCGTAGGGCGACTGATCCGGGTGGACCTCAACGAGCTCCAGCAACAGCTGCTGGTAGAGATCCCCTCGTTGAAGTAAAAAGTCGATCTTCGGACCCAATACTGGTGGAGGATGGTCCCGCTCAAAGAGCGAGGCCATCCTCCACCAGCGTGAGCCGGAAGCGGATCAATAGGTGTCTGCGTGGTCGTCGAGGTGGCGGAAGAATTCGTCTTCGGCTTGGCGTCGTTGTGCGACTTGGGCCATCACGAAGTCCACGAACTCGCTTTCGCGGTCTTCGATGGTGAGGTCTTCTACCGGTGGGGCGGGTTCTTCTCCGGGCCAGGAGGTCTGCCGGGTGGGTCGGTCCCTATCTAGCCGGGTGCCCGAGGCTGCGACCCACTCGCGTAGCCGGGCTCTGGCGTCTGCGAAGTCCCGGTGCCACCCGATGGGAGCTGAGGCGTTCTGTTCGGGGTCGTAGGCTCCGAGCCAGTGCAGGTGTAGGGCGGAGAGTTCCCAGACCAGTTCGGGGTGGTGGTGCCAGAACGGTGGGATCACACTGGCCGGTAGCCCGTAGGTCCGCCGCAGCCAATGGACCCACTTGTTTAGTTCCAGCCATTCAGCCTCCAGGTCCTCGGCGGCAAGCAGGTTCCAGTTGATCGGCTTCGGCGGTTCAGGAAGGTCGCCGCCGGGGTCGAACCCTGGCTCAAAGCCGGGGTCTGGTTCGTCATAGGCCGCGTCATAGGTGTCGTGGGCCAGGTAGTCCTCCGGCCCCGGGTCGTGTGGGGTGTGCTGGTTCATGGCTCTGGCTCCTGGCCGGTGTCAGAGGCTGAGGTTGGGCGGTTCGGACTGTGGGTTCTGCCGCTGGGGTGCCTCGAACCCGGCGGCGTCGCGTTCGAGACTGCGGCGGGGCGTGCGGTCCACCTCGTAGCGGGTGCGGGCCATGTCATGACCGATCCGGCGGGCCACGAACTCCTCACCGGGAGCGGTCAGCCCGTTGGCGTCGGTGTACTCGTATTCGCGGACGTAGCCTTCGGCGATGATCTTGTCGCCCTTGGCCAGGCGTTCATGGCCTTGTTCGGCGGCGGCTTTGAAGGCCACCAGGTTGTGGAAGGTGGTGTCCTTCTGCGTAAACGACCCATCGGCTTCGCGCTGGTAGTGCTCCTTGCCGACCTTGACGAACAAGCGCGGGTCACCGTTTTCGGTGTAGCTCAGCTGCGGTGCTGAAGCGATGAAACCGGAGAATGACTGTTGGGTATGGATCGCCATGACCAGGGCTCCTTATCTGCCACGGCCACCGCCCGTGTGCAGGTGGCCTCTGCCAGACAGGTGCACCCCGCCACCCGAGACACAGCCCCCGGACGGGGTTAGGTGCCTGAGTGGTGTTGGAGCATGGCTTCGATCTGCTCCCGGTCGGCCTTCAACTCAGCGGCC
>NZ_JAVKGT010000038.1:0-26313 GCF_031432335.1 Nesterenkonia flava
CATGACTGCATCCTTTCAGCTTAGAAAGATGCGGCATCAAACCTGGGTCGCTTCATATAGCCGCCCTCGAAGTTCAGGTCCTCGACCTGGATCTCGGCATCGCCGAAGAGCTCGTTGATCTGAGACTCCCTGACGTCGTCGCTCAGGCGCAGCAGGCTCCTGCCCTGGTCTTCACTGACCTCCCACGAGGAGGGCAGAGTGCCGGGGCTGACCACGGCCGCGTTGACCGGCAGCCAGCTGGCGAACTCCACCTCGGCCGTGAAGGGAGAGCCCTCATCAGCCGCGCTCAAAGTCATCGGTACGGGATCGCCGTCGTCGTCGAATCCCGCGGTAGCCATGCCCCAGCTGACAAGAACCGTCCCCGGCTCCGGGGTCACCGGGCTATGCCGGGCCAGGGTGTCCAGCTGCTGCTCATCGACGACGAGAATGGTCACTTCCTCTCCCAGCTCAGTGGTGGCCGAGGCGCCGGGAACCGTGACGGCTTCGGTCACGATGCTCGTATCCGTCAACTGCGCCAGCTCCTCGGGGGTCACCGCACTGGTGATTCCGTCTACCGGATAGGACTCGTTGAGCTCGTCATAGAGGACCTTCTGCGCCGTGGCAGCGCCCACGGTCATCATGACCACCAGGGTCACCCCCACGAGCAGGGCTGAAGCGGTGGCGGTGGTCCGGCCCGGAACCTGCCGGGCGTTCTGTCCGGCAAGCTTGGCCGGGACCCGCAGCGCCGGGATCCGGGACACCGCTGCCCCGAGAAGCGCGGCCAGGGGCGGGATGACGATGCGCGCCAGGACCAACATGCCGCCGAAGGCCAGGAATCCCCCAAGGATACCGAGAACCGGCAGCGGCAATCCGGTCAGCGCGTCATAGTTGACCGGCTCATAGCTGTACTCGGGACGCTGGGTATCGGGCTTCGCCCGGGCGGAATAGAGCACCGTGACCAGGCCGGACCCGGTGAGCAGACTGCCGAGGATGAGCCGCACCCGGGAGACCCGCTGCGCCGGGGGCGCCAGATCCGCCGGCCGCAGGGCCTCCATGGGAGAGACGCGGCCGGCCTTTAGCGCCGGGTAGAGCGCCGAGCCCAGGGCCATCACCAGTCCAAGGCCCAGTCCCAGTCCGATGACGAGCGCGGAGGGCACCCCGGGAGGGATGCCGTCTCCGCCGTCGATCAGGCGCATGATCACCACGATGGCCTGGGTCACCGCCCAGCCCAGCATGATGCCGGCAGCGCCGCCGATGAGCCCCAGCACCGCCCCCTCAGCGAGGGTGGCTGTGCGCAGCTGGCCCGCCGTGCCGCCCACGGCCCGGATGAGCGCCATGGTGCGCAGCCGGGCGGCCACGATGACCTGGAAGGTGTTGGCGATAACCAGCGCGGAGACGAAGATCGCGATGGCTCCGAAACCGAAGGCGATGTACTGCAGGGTACGGGCATCACCGGTCTTCTGGGCGACCCACTGGTCCACGATCTGGCCGCGTGTGGCCACGCTGACACCGCCGATGAGCTGCACGCCTTGTCCGGCCTCCTCCGGGACCAGCTCCTCATCGGGCTGATCCCGGAACAGGTAGGTCAGCTCGCCCCGAGCATCGAGGTCGGCGATGAGCTGCAGGATCTGCTCCTGCATCCGCTCCTGGGCCTGCCTATCGCCGTGGAGCTCCTCCTCCAGGACCACGCGCAGCTCCGCGGGCTGGGCGACAGTGGGCAGCCGCTCCATACCAGCAGGGGTCAGATACGCGACATCGTCGGAGGAGTCCTCCACCACGCCGACGACCGTGTAATCCTCCTGACTCAGCACGGTGACGTCCCCGGTCTCACCCCAGTCCAGCCGTGCGGCGCTCACGGTGTCACCCTGATTGAGGTGGTAGAAATCGGTGACTGCACAGCTGATCAGCATCTCGTCGTCCCCGGTGGGCAGGCGGCCGGAGGCCAGCTCCAGCGGCCGGGTCGTCGGCAGGGTCTCGGCCATGAAGCCCAAATAGGTCTGATCGTCCTGCGCGACCTCCAGATAGCCGCTCTGGACAGTCTCTACGCTGGCGACCGAGTCGAGCTCGCTGATCGCTTCGGCGAGCACGCCGTCCTCGTGCTCGGGGGTCTCGGGCTCGATCCAAATCTCGTTGCCGTCGTCGTCCGTGCCGTACTCCCCCGGATCGGCAAGCGTCCCGGTGCCGAGGATGAGGTCCGCACCGGCGGCGTCGGCCTCGGCCTCCTCAGTGATGACGCTGGTGAAGGAGCCCACCAGCAGGAGCCCGGTGACGATGAACGCCACCGAGATCGCGACCGCGGCGCCCGCAGCCCAGAGGCGCTTCCCGGCGCCCCGCAGGTTGGCCCGCAGCATAGCGATCTGGGTGTTTCCGCCCCCTCCGGCGGAAGGCCTGCGGCTCACCGGGCGCCCTCGCTGCCCACCAGTTTGGAGGCCAGCTGCGCCGCAGTCGGTGCCGTGACCGTCTCCAGCACGCGCCCGTCGGAGAGGATGACGGTGCGATCGGCCTGGGCCGCGGAGTTGACGTCGTGGGTGACCATGATGACGGTCTGGCCGAACTCGTCCACCGCGGTGCGCAGCAGGGAAAGCACCTCCGCGCCGGCGCGCGAGTCGAGGTTGCCGGTGGGCTCGTCGGCGAAGATCACCGCCGGCTTGGAGACCAGCGCACGGGCCACAGCCACACGCTGCTGCTGACCACCAGAGAGCTCGAAGGGCCGGTGATGCAGGCGGTCGGCCAGCCCTAGCCGGTCAATGACCAGATCGTAGTAGTGCTTCTCCGGAGCCGGTCCGCCCAGGGAGCTGGGCAGCAGGATGTTCTCCTTCGCCGTCATGGCCGGCACAAGGTTATAGGCCTGAAAGATGAAGCCCACGTGCTCGCGCCGCACCAGGGTGCGCTCCTTCTCACTGAGGCCGGTCAGTTCAACCTCACGCACGGCCCCGGATCCGTCCCGGTCCTGGGCGAAGAGCTGGACCCTGCCGTCGTCGGCGGTGTCGAGCCCGGCCAGCACATGCAGCAGCGTGGACTTGCCCGAGCCCGAGGGTCCCATGACGGCGGTGAAGGCACCGGCGGGGAAGTCGATGCTGAGCCGGCGCAGCGGATGCACAATGGCTTCCCCGGTGCCGTAGGTCTTGGTCAGTTGGGTCGCGCGGACGGCCGGGCGCACAGTCCCCTGGCCGGATGAGGAGCTTGTCGGCTCAGTAGTGTTCATGCTTCCCACAGTAGGGAGCCCCCCGGTGTTCCGGCATCGGACTGCGGGGGGAAGCTCATCTCATGCCAGAGGATGAGATGAGCCGCTCAGTCTCCGACAAGACCGGCCTCGTAAGCGAAGACCACGGCCTGGACACGGTCGCGGACCGCGAGCTTAGCCAGGACCTGCCCCACGTGAGTCTTCACGGTCGCCTCTGAGACGAACAGCCGCGCGGCGATCTCCGTGTTGGGGTCTCCGGTGGCCATCTCCAGGAGGATTTCGCGCTCTCGCTGAGTGAGCAGGTCCAGCCGGGCCTGCTGCTCGACGGTGGGCTGACGCCGCCGGCCCTCCCCCAGCAGAGTGGAGTCCAGCAGTCGCCGGGTGGTGGTGGGGGCGATGACGGCTCCTCCGGTGACCACGGTGCGGATGGAGTCCAGCAGCACCTCCGGCTGGACGTCTTTGAGCAGGAAGCCGGAGGCACCGGATCGCAGGGCCTCCACCGCGTACTCATCGGTGTCGAAGGTGGTCAGCACGATCACGCGGGTCTCGGCGAGGGTGGCATCTGAAGTGATGAGCTTGGTGGCCTGCAGCCCGTCCATCTTCGGCATGCGGATGTCCATCAGCACCACGTCCGGTCGGTGTCCGGTGACCTGTTCCAGGGCCTCCCGGCCGGTGCCGGCCTGAGCGGCCACGCGCATGTCCGGCTGGGAGTCGATGACCATCGCGAACCCGGCGCGCAGCAGCGCCTGATCATCCGCAAGGAGCACCGAGATCTCGGCTGAGCTCATTCGTTCCTTCTCCCTCATTCACTGCTGCTGCGCACCCGCGCACCGGCACCCCTGCTGGCACCGGGCTGACTGCCGGTGGGGCTCACCCGGGCCAGCGGGAACCGAGCCTCCACCACGAATCCGGACTCCAGGGACTCCTCACCCTTGGGCCGGGCAAGCACCCGGCCTCCGTAGAGACGAGCCCGTTCCGCCATGCCCAGCAGTCCCGAGCCGGCACCGTCATCGGCCGCGGAGGCGCCCGCCCCCGTGTCCCGGATCTCCAGGGCCAGCTCCGCCGCGGCCAGGTCCACTCCCAGCCACACCTCGGCCACGGCTCCTGGGCCGGCATGTTTCATCGTATTGGTCAGCGCCTCCTGCACGATCCGGTAGATCGCCAGGCTCACGCCCTCGCTCAGCGGGGGGAGGTGATGGTGGGCGATGTGCAGGGAGACGTCCACGCCCGAGGCCCGGACGTCTTCAACAAGCCCGGGCAGGTCCTCCACACCGGGGGCCGGCTTCATCTTCAGGTGGTCCTGGTCCTCACGCAGAACTCCCAGCATGCGTCGCATCTCGGTCAGAGCCTCGCGCCCAGTGTCGGAGATGGTCTCGAAGGCGTGGGCGGCGCGCTGCGGGTCAGCCTCCAGCACATAGCGTCCGCCATCGGCCTGGGCGATCATCACGCTCATCGAATGGCTGATCACATCGTGCATCTCCCGGGCGATGCGCATCCGCTCGGCGTCGGCTGCCAGCTGGGCCTCCTGGTCCCGCTCCCGCTGCAGCAGGCGGTTCTTCTCCTGCACGGCAGCCACCTCACGACGACGGCGCCCGGCCAGGTCTCCCAGGAGCCAGGCAACGAGCACCACCGCGGCACAGAAACCCGTCACCAGGACCGTGATGAAGACCCCGTAGACCCAGTCCATGGCGTAGTAGGGGGCGGCGCCGCGGTAGGCGTAGCTGAGCACCAGCACTTCACCACCCATGAGCAGGGCTCCGAGCAGACCGATGCCCAGGTAGGTGCGCGAGACGCGCCTGCTCCCGTACTTGGCGCAGGCATAGATGACGAACGGCACGGCGAAGGCCGCGAAGCCGGGGCCCTGCAGGGAGATGACCTGGCACAGGCAGGCGAACGTCATCAGCCCCGCCGCGAGACCGGGGCGGATGCGGGAGATGATCAGGGGCAGGATCCCCATGAGCTCCAGCACGAACATGACGCGCGGGTTCACGGGGTGGTTCAGCAGCCCCCATTCGACGCCGGAAAGACCCCAGAAGATTCCGATGAAGAACAGCAGGGGCAGGACTTTGAAGAGGAGATCACCCAACCAGAGGCGTTCCTCGAAGAACTTCACGATCCGCACATGCAGCGGCTGGGCATCAAGTCCGTATCCAGTGGGCGAAGAACGGGACAGGCGACGGTCAGGCACGGGTACCGTCCGGCCGCTCAGCGCGCCGTGACCGCGCACACTGCGGCGGAGTCGCCCGCCGTGGGGTCATGGACGGCCCTTAGGTGCTCTGTCCTCAGGGTTTTCGTCGGAGGCGTTCCGTGCTTGCTGGTCACGGGCCTCCTGCTGCTGCAGCGCAGCCACCTCCTCAGGAGCCATGGTCTCGGAGCGCCCTTTGGTCTGGCGAGGGTTGGTGCGCTTGAATCGCACCGTCTCCCACACCAGGTAGATGAGGGGGCCGAGGATCGGCAGGAGGAAGATCACCAGGGCCCACCCGGCCTTGCGGGAGGAGGGGCGGTCCTTGGTCTGGATGAGGACCATGAGGGCGGCCAGCAAGAGCCCGACGGCGGCAATCGCCAGCACACGCAGCCACCAGGGCTGGGCTGCCGCGGTGCTCTGTGCTCCGATCAGGGTCAGGGTTTCCCACATGCCTTCCAGTGTAGGAGCGCCGGCTGGGCGGCACCTCAGACTCTGGGTGGAGATTCCTTAAGCAGCGGGTCCGAGAAAGGGCTGGTCAGGACCCCTGGACATCGCGCTGCGGCCACGCCTCACGTTCCCGCATGACCTGCGCCAGAGCCGCCGCGTCGTCGGTCATCAGCCCGTCCACCCCCATATCCAGGAGCCGGTGCATCTGAGCGGGCTCGTCGACCACCCACACGTGGACCTGCAGGCCCGCACGGTGACAACGCTCAATGAACTTCGGGCGCACGATCCGGATCCTGCCCTGCTCGATGGGCACCTGCACGCAGTCAATCTCGGCCATGCGGCGACTGACCCTGCGCAGGAAGCCCAGCGGGCCGAGCAGAACGATGAGGCCGGTGGCCACCCAGCCTCCGGAGGTCGCAACCTTGGTGGAGAGCAGCGTGTTGACCCGGTGACGCCGGGCGTCGTTGAAGCTGGCAGCCAGAACACGGTGGTGCGCCCCGAAGCGTTCGACCAGTTCCGCGAACGGCTTGACCGAGGCGCCGTCCTTGAGATCTACGTTGAGGTGGACGTCGTCCCATTCGGCCAGCAGATCCTCGAAGCGGACCAACGGTTCGGTGTAGGTGCCACCCAGCCCCACCTTCAGCCGGGAGAGCTCCTCCCAGGTGTGGTCGCTGAGGCGTCCGCGTCCGGTGGTCACGCGGTCCAGGTGCTCATCATGAAAGACCACGAGTGTGCCGCAGGCGGCCGTGCGCACATCGATCTCAATGTAGCGGTAGCCCATCGCCACGGCCTCCCGAAAGGCAGCCATGGTGTTCTCCCGGGTGGGGCTCCCCCCGCGGTGGACGAACGCCAGCGGTTTGCCCTTCAGGGGACCCTCTTGGGAGTTCAGCAGATAGGGGACGTCCCGGTAGGGATGCTGCCGCATGTGATCAGGTCCTCCCGTGGGTGCTGGTGGTCTAGGGCTGCAGGGAACCGGAGAGCAGGTCCTCGATCACGGCGGCTACGCCGTCGTCGTCGCAGGCTCCTGCCAAGTGGGTGGCTGCCGACTGTGCCATCGGATGACCGGAGGCCATGGCCCAGGAGGTGCCGGCCCACTGGAGCATCTCGATGTCGTTGGGCATGTCGCCGAAGGCGATGATCTCCTCCGGGCCGATGCCTTTCTGCGCGGCGAAACGGCGCAGGGAGGAGGCCTTGTTGACCCCGCGCGCGGAGAGCTCCAGGAGGCTCACCCCCGGGGCTGAGTGGGTCGCAGTCAGCAGGTGTCCGGCACGACGCTGGACGCGGTGGAGGAACTCGTCGGGATCCATGGTGTTGGTCTTGGCCAGCAGCTTCACCACGCGGTCGGAGACATGATCCGAGGTGACGTCCGAACCCGGGGTCCGGGCGGCGCCGAGGGAGTCACGCTCCAAGGTCTCATCCAGAGGTCCCAGTCGCAGCTCCTCATCGCTGACCCCGGCGGCGTCGCGCTTGTCCTTCTCGAAGAACAGGGACCCGTGAATGAATGGCTCCTCCAGGTGCAAGTGATCCAGGGTCTCCGCGGCGAACGCGGCATCGGGATCGATGCTGGTGATGATGTCCTTGGCGGCGAAGAGCGACTCTGAGCTCATGACCTCCTCGGAGATGAGTCGGTCTCTGGCCAGGTCATAGACCACCGCACCGTTGGAGGCGATGACGGGCCCGATGGTGCCGAGCTTCTCGCTAATCGGACGCAGCCAGCGCACCGGCCGCCCCGTCACCAGAACCACGAAGATCCCGGCCTCCTTGGCGGCGCGAAATGCCTCCACGGTGCGTTCGGAGACCGCGCCGCTCTGCGTCGAGGAGTAAGAGAGGATGGTGCCGTCGATGTCGCTGGCGATCAGCTTTACGGCGCGGCCACGCACTGTGGGCGTGGAGCTCTGGGGGTTCCCCGCGGGCGCGGCGGAGGGAGTGGAGGTGCTCACGGCGGGAGGGTCTCACTCACCTTCGGTCAGTGCTGGTGCCTGATCGCCGTCCGCCGAAACCGCCGCGGCAAGTTCCCGCGCGGTGGGTGGCTGGGCGCCGAAGCGCGAGGAGGTGATGGCGGCCGCCTGGGCGGCGGTGCGCATGACCTCGGCCAGCCGCTCCGCGGAGATCTCGGAGAGGGCCTCGCGCCGGTCGGCGCCGAGAAGGTCAGCGGCTCGCAGTGAGGACAGCGTGGCTGCCATGAAGGAGTCCCCGGCACCCACGGTGTCGGCGACCTCCACGGAGATCGCGTCCTGCTCCTGGAAGCCTGAGCGCGCCAAGCTCATGGCGCCCGAGGCTCCCCGGGTCACGGTCACCAGCGCTGGCCCGAGCTCGAGCCAGGCCTCCATGGTCTCCACGTGGCTGCGTTCGGGGTAGAGCAGGTCCAGATCATCGGTGGAGGCCTGCACGACGTCGGAGAGTGCGATCATCTCCTCGGCCCGGCTGCGGGCCGCCTCCCGGTTGGGGACCAGGGTGGGCCGGTAATTGGGGTCGTAGGAGATGGTGGCGGAGGGGCGGGCCTTCTCCAGGATCGACTGCACCGTGGCGGCACCGGGCTGCAGCATGGCCCCGATGGAGCCGGTGTGCAGGTGCAGGCGTTCTCCGGAGTGCTCGGCGAAGCGCTGCTCAAGCTCGGAGGCGGGCGGCAGCCGCCAGTCCAGGGAGAACTCGTAACTGGCCTGACCGGTGGGGTCCAGGGTCGCGCGGGCCACGGAAGTCGGCAGGTCATCGGCCTCCAGGAGGGAAGCGATGCCTTGGGCGCGCAGGCTGCGGGAGATCATCCGCCCGTAGTCGTCGGCGCCGAAGCGGCCCGCAAAGACTACCTGGTGCTCCAGGCGGGCCAGGCCGACGGCAACGTTGAAGGGGCTTCCCCCGACGTGCGCCTTGGGGGCAGATGTCTCCGACTGGACAACATCTACCAAGCATTCGCCTATGACCGCCAGGTACGCACTCACCCCTCTAAACTACCCGAAAGTCGCAAAGGTGCGTGCATAAGCTCTCGACAGATGCTGCACGGTCAGATTCCGCCGGCAAGTGGCGGTCGGGGCCGCTCGGTGCTACTGCGTGCGCCACAGCTCGTAGCCGCCGAGCAGGTTCCGCACCGGTACATCCGGATAGCGGTGTGCAAGCAGCTGCAGGGCCTGCCGGGAACGCACTCCGTGGGCACAGTAGACCACCAGGGGCGCCTCCTCGCTGGCTTCCTCGAGGCCTGCGGGCGCCTCCTGACTGTGCCAGAGCTGCATCAGCGGGATGTTGACGGCGCCGCTGATGGTTCCAGCCTCATGCTCCCAGGGCTCACGCACATCCACGACGCCGGAGACTCGCCCCTCCTGAAGGAGGCGGCGCAGTTCACGGGGAGTGACGTCGTCGTCCTGCTTGGGCTCTCCGGTGAACGGATTGAAGTCGACGTCGTCCTCTTCCGTTTCGCCCTCCGAGGGCTCCGGGGCACCTGGGCGGGAATCGGCGGGCGGCTCGGTTGCCACGTCAGCGGGGACGGCGCACGCCTCAACGGCGGGGCCTCCGCCAAGGCCTTCCACATCGGCGCCGATCGTGGTCACCGGAGCACGGTCTGGATCCGGGTTGAGCCGGAACTCGCGGAAGCTCGCGGTCAGCGCGTCGTAGCTGAGCACGCGGCCCAGCAGCGTTTCCCCGATGCCCGCGAGGAACTTCACCGTCTCGGTGGCCATGAGGCTGCCGATCACTCCGGGCAGCACGCCCAGCACGCCGGCCTCGGCACACGTGGGCACCTCCCCGGGCGCGGGGGCCTCCGGGTAGAGGTCGCGGTAGGTGGGTCCCCGCTCGCCCGAGGGAAGCCGCGACCAGAAGAGGCTGACCTGACCGGAGAATCGCAGGATGGAGCCGGAGACCAGGGGTATGCCGGCGATTTCGCAGGCATCGGAGACCACGTAGCGGGTGGCGAAGTTGTCCGATCCGTCCACCACGATGTCCGCGTGCTGGATCAGCTCCAGTGCGTTGGCGGCCGTGATGGGCTCCCGGTGCTCGTGGATGACCGCCTCGGGGTGCAGCCCGTACATCACGGCGGCCGCGGAGGCGGTCTTGGGCTGACCGATGGTCTCCTCCGAGTGAATGACCTGCCGGTGCAGGTTGGAGCGGTCCACTACGTCATGGTCGATGACATCGATCGTGCCCACACCGGCGGCCGCCAGGTAGGTGAGGATGGGCGCCCCAAGGCCTCCTGCGCCGACGACGGCCACGCGGGAGTTGAGCAGTGCGGCCTGCGCCTCAATGCCGAAGCCGGCCAGTGCGAAGTGCCGCTGGAAACGCTCGGCCTGGGAGCGGGTGAAGGCGTTGAGGCTGCTCACGTGAGATCTTCCACGGGGTTGATGATGCCCTCCATCGGTGATGAGGCCAGGGCGTGCTCGCGGCGCGGGATGCGTCCAGCGGCGCGGGAGTGCCAGCCGGCCTCCACGGCCGCCTTCACCGCGTGGGCCATGGCCGAGGGCTGCTGGGCGCGGGTCACGGCGGAGGCGATGAGCACAGCCTCGCAACCCAGCTCCATGGCCAGTGCCGCCTCGGAGGCCGCGCCGATGCCCGCGTCGAGGATCACCGGCACCGATGCCCGGGAGCAGATGAGCTGGATGTTGTGGGGGTTCAGGATCCCCAGTCCGGTGCCGATGGGCGCACCCAGCGGCATGACGGCGGCTGCCCCGGCGTTTTCCAGGCGAAGCGCCACGGCCGGGTCGTCGCTGGTGTAGACCAGGGGAATGAACCCGTCGTCGGCCAGCTGCTCGGTGGCCTCCAGGGTCTCGATGACGTCCGGCAGCAGCGTGTGCTCGTCAGCGATGACCTCGACCTTGATGAGGTTGGTCTCCAACGCTTCACGGGCCAGCTGTGCGGTGAGCACGGTGTCCTTGACCGTGTAGCAGCCGGCGGTGTTGGGCAGAATGTCGATGCCCAGGCGCTCCAGCATGGAGAACACGCTGGTCTTGGTGTCGGGGCTGTAGCGGCGCATCGCCACGGTGGTCAACGTGGTCCCGGAGGTCACCAGGGCACGTTCCAGGGCGGCGAGGTCGGTGATGCCGCCTGTGCCCATGATGAGCCGGTTGGCCAGGCTGTAGTCGCCAATCTGCAGCGGGGGCACGGTCGCATCAAAACCGCCAGCAGCGCCTCGCGCGGAGTCAGCGGGCACGGCAGTCTCAGGCGTGTCGTTCATGATGAGGCTTCTCCTTATCCGCCTTGGACGGCGGTGACGATCTCGAGCTCATCCCGCTCGCTGAGCGCGGTGGAGGACCAGCGGGACCGGGGGACGACGACGCCGGCGAGCGCGGCAGCCACACCAAGTCGGCCGCCGTCGGCGGGTGTGCCCTCAGGAGTAAGCTCCCGACCGGTGGTGTGGGAGACGGCCTCGAGGACCGTGGCGCCCTCGGGCAGGGTCGTGTCCTCGTCATTGATGCGAACGGTGGGCATGATCCTCCAGTCTAGTCCTGTCAGGGCACAACACTGAGGCGGCTAGGATTAGTCCGGGGGAACAATCACTGCATCATCAGCATCTGCTGCGCGCGGGCACCGTGCGCACACGCAGCAGCTCAGCTTTGTCCTGCGAGATCTCGAAACCGGACTCTCGCAGCTGGGCATGAAAGCTCACTTCCAGACTCGTCCCGTTGTCGAGGCGGTGCAGTGGTGATTCACCGGTGTCTGGGGCGTGGCCCACGGAACCGTGGTGCGCCATTGTCTAATACCTCATTCTGGTGGGAACGGGCCGTTGTCCCCACGTGACCTGGGTGCTCGTGTGTCTGCCCTCCACGGCCGACGTGCGTGTCAGCCGATGCGAGGCTAGTGCGACCCGCGCCTCAGTCAGGAGCGATGACGCCAGTTTTGGTCCCCTCTTTGGGCCTGTGATCTGTGCTGACCCCTGCTCCCGCACATGCGCATAGCCCGCCTTGCTCGTCGGGGGAGAGAGCAAGGCGGGCGCTGAGCACGGCGCCTGGCGGGTGCGCGGTCGGCAGAAGGCGCCGCATGGATCAGTAAAGCCCTTGGTTCCGGCAACCAACCACGGGTGCGAGAACTTTGGTCCCCTGGTTAGTCCCCCCGGGCATCCCGTAGGCCTCCCGGTGCCAGCGGCCCGGGGCCGATTCTCAGGCGGTGCTGATGCGGTCTTGGATCTGTTGGATAAGCCGGCCCGGTTCAGGAGGGTAGCTGCGCAGCATCTCCGCGGCGACCTTCACGGAAGTGGAGGTACACCAAGGACCAGCTCAGACGTGCCTCAACGTCGAGGGCCAGATGGTCAGTCCCCACTCAGCGGTCCGGGGAGGCAGCAGCCAGCAGGGCGGTGTCGTCGTCGTTCAGGGATGCTCCGTTGATCAGCGCCGCGGTCAGGCGTGCGGCGAGGGGGGCCAGCAGAATGCCGTGGCGGGAGTATCCGGTGGAGACGACGACGCCGGCGTCGTCAGTCAGTGCCCCGAGAAGGGGACGATCATCGGGTGTTCCAGGACGGGCGCGGGTGGTGATCTCCTCCAGCTGCATGTCCCGCACCGCTGGAAGCACGGCGACGGCGTCCTCTAGCAGCTCCTGCACGCTGCCGGCATGGGTCTGGGCCAAGCCGTCCTCGCGGGAGGAGGCGCCGACCACGAGCCCGCCGTCGGCGCGGGGCACGAGGTAGACGGAGCGCCCGCCGACCTTGGCACGGACAGTGGAGGTCAGCACATGGGGCTCGCCCGGACCGAGCTGCTCGGGGCGCACCCGCAGGCGGATGACATCGCCGTGGACCGGCCGCAGCGGAAGTGGGCGCTCCTGGGGCAGGCCGGCGATGTGGCTGTAGCCGAGACCCGGCACGAGCACGACGTGGTCGAAGGACTCTGCGCCTGCCTCGGACTCTGTGCCTGCCTCCCACTCAACACGCGGGGAGGTCTCGGCCGTGACGCGCGTGACCTCTGCGGGAACCCACCGGGCGGGCGGACCGGCATCAGGGAAGTCCTGCTCCGAGAGGCTCGCATCCAAAGCTGCGCTCACGCAGCGAACCAGCTGCCGCGGGTCCACCTGGTGGTCATCCGGGACGTCCCACGCCTTGGCCAGCCGCGGCGCCAGTCCAGGTTCCCGGCTGCGCAGCTGCGAGGAAGTCAGCGGGGCAACATGCATACCGTGGGCCTGCTGGACCGAGACCATCTCCGCCACCGCGGCGCGGTCGCCGGCGTCGGCGGCCAGCAGCACGGTGCCGTTGTCCCGGTAGCCAGTGGGTTCATCCACGGCGCGGGAGAGGTTCCGGAGAAAGGCGGGGTACTCCGTCCGTGAGGCAGTCATGAGTGGCCAGAGCTCCTGCTGGCCGTACTGCACCTCGCTGATGGGTGCCAGCATTCCGGCAGCGGCATAAGAGGCCTGGGATCCGGGCGCGGGATCGAAAATCGTCACGGTATGTCCGGTGATCCTCAGCTGCCAGGCGGTCAGAAGACCCACGACGCCGGCACCCACCACTGCGGTCCTGACCTGCCTGCTCTGCCTCATAGGGCAAGCCTACTGAACGTGTTGTGCGAGGATCTGACCCCCGCCATGTGGCGGGGAAAAACGACGGCGGCCCACCGCTTGCGCAGTGAACCGCCGTCTCAGCAGAGCGGGCGACGGGAATCGAACCCGCGTCGTCGGCTTGGGAAGCCGAAGCTTTACCATTAAGCTACGCCCGCTGGTCGCCGTCCGTGTGCGAGTGACTCCACGCCAGACGGCGTGCTGATTATTCTACCGCGAGATTCAGTGCTGCCTGCGCCGGTCCCGCGAAGCGGAAGTCCGCCGCGTCCACGAGGCGTCTCACGCCCCCGCCGCCCGCGAGAATTCTCGGATCTGCGGCGCCTGAACAGGGAAAAGTGCCGACAAAGCGCCCCGAATCCGACACTTTGTGCTGACACGGAGCACCCGGCCCCCCCGAGCGCGCAGATCCTGCAGTTTCGGCACACTGTCATGCACCGCGGAAGACTTCTGAGTCTTCTTCTGTTGGGCACCGGTGGGCCGCGGACCATCACGGTGATGCGTCCCCGCCGAGCCAATCCCCGACACATCAGGAGTTCCCTCATGGCCAACCCGCTCGACAGCACCGCGATCAACCGACTCTTCTCCGAGGCGCACACCACGCACACCTTCACCGAGGAGCCCGTGGACCCGGCGCTGATCCAGCAGGCCTACGAGGATCTGCGCTGGGCGCCCACCGGGTTCAACGCCCAGCCACTGCGACTGACGGTCCTCACCCCGGGAGCTTCGCGTGACGCCGTCGTCGAGCACCTCATGGACTCCAATAAGGCCAAGACCAAGGCTGCCCCGCTGACCGTGGTGGCCGCCTACACCGCAGACTGGCACGAGCACATGCCGACTCTGGCACCCCAGCGTGACGGGGCGCGCGAGAGTTTCGAGAAGATGGCGAAGATGCGCGAGACCGTCGGACAGCAGTCAGCCCTCATCCAGATCGGCTACCTGCTGCTGGCGCTACGAGCCCGCGGGCTGGAGGTGGGCCCCATGACCGGACTGGATGCCGAGGGCGTCGACCAGGTGGTGCACGCCGACAACGGCTGGAAGACCCTCGTGGTCATCAACGTAGGCCACGCTGCTGATCCTCACGACGAGTCCGCCGTGCGTCCGCGCGGCGGGCGACTGGAGTTCGCCCAGGCCGCCCAGGTCCTCTAAGCCCGGGGCCGGGTTAGGGGAAGATCCCCAGGGGTCCAGCGAACATGAAGCTGGTATCCGCCGGCAACTCAGCTGGGCTTCCTAGGTTGGCACCGACAGCGAGAAGCGGAAGATCCATAAGGAGGAGCTCTCTCATGGCACACATCACTGGCAAGAAAATCGCCCTGCTGACCACCAACGGCGTGGAACAGCCGGAACTGACCGAGCCCGTAGCCGCGATCAAGGAGCACGGCGGGACCCCCGTGATCGTCTCCCCCGAGGAGGGGCAGATCCAGGCCATGAAGGGCGACTGGGAGCACGCCGACCACTTTGACGTGGACGTGACCCTGGATGCGGCCAACCCGGAGGACTACGACGGGCTCGTGCTCCCCGGCGGCACGCTGAACGCGGACACCCTGCGCATCGATGAGAACGCCCAGAAGTTCGTCAAGGCCTTCTTCGACGCCGGCAAGCCCGTAGCGGCCATCTGCCACGGGCCCTGGATTCTCACCGAGATCGGCGCCGCCAAGGGCCGCACGGTCACCAGCTACCCGTCACTGAAAACCGACCTGCTTAACGCAGGAGCCGAGTGGGTCGATGACTCCGTAGTAGTCAGCAACGGACTTGTAACCTCCCGGACCCCGGATGACCTGGAGGACTTCAACCGTGAGTTCCTGAACCTCGTCTCCGACGAGTAAGAGCGAAGCATACCCCCGACGACGACGGCACCTCACCTGGCCCGCACAGGGCTGGTGAGGTGCCGTCGTCGTCTTCTTATGGGTGCCGTGTGCGGGTGCCGCTGCAGCGGAGCTGCGGTGCCTCGAGGGACCCGGTGAACCTACGCGGTGGGGGCCTTCGCCCCGTCACCGGCCGCAGGTTCGCCCACATCAGCCCCCGGGGCATCCTCAGTCGCGGGCCGGCGGGAGCCCCAGAAGGAGGCCAACAGGCCTCCGGAGATGTTGTGCCAGACCGAGAAGATTGCACCGGGCAGGGCAGCTTCGGCGGAGAAGTGCGTACCGCCCAGCCCCGCGGCGAGACCGGAGTTCTGCATACCGACCTCCACGGAGATCGCCCGGCGGGTGGGCACGGGAGCGCGCGTGAGTGCCGCGGCGGCATAGCCGATCCCGTAGCCGAGGACGTTGTGGAGGATCACGCCCAGGATCAGCAGCGCGCCGGCGGAAGCCAGCACGGCGTTGGAGCCGGCCACCACAGCCAGCACCACGTAGGTGATGCCCAGCACTGAGACCCAGGGAAGCGCCGGCTGAATGGCGGTGATGAGGCGCGGCAGCAGCAGGCGCAGCACGATGCCCGCGACCACGGGGATGAACACGATCTGGACGATGCTCCACGCCATATCGCCCGCCGGCACCGGTAGGTACTGACCGGCCAGCCACAGCGCCAGCAACGGGGTCAGCAGGGGAGAGAGCAGCGTGGAGATCGACGTCATGGTCACCGACAGCGCCACATCGCCGCGCGCCAGGTAGGTGACCACGTTCGACGACGTCCCTCCGGGAACAGATCCCACCAGGATGAGACCGGCGGCCAGCTCCGCCGGAAGCTGCAGGGCAAGGGCAATGCCGAAGGCCAGAAGCGGCATGATCCCGAACTGGAAGGCCACACCGGCCAGGATCGGCACCGGACGTTTGAGTACCAGAAGGAAGTCAGGCAGGGTCAGCGTCAGCCCCATGCCGAACATGATGACCATCAGGGCGTAGGTGACGCCCGCCGTCAGTGGGGCGAAGGTCGCCGGTGCCAGCAGTGCGGCTGCGGCTCCTCCGATGATGAGCAGCGGGAACACCGTCACCGCCAGTTTGGCGCTGCGCGGAGACTGATCCGCGGGAGCATAGTACGAGTGAGACATGACTCACAGGATGTGCCGCCGGCCGGCCCCTGACAACTAGGCACGCGGCGGTTCCACGATCTGGACCTTTGCTGCCGAAGGTCGGTATGCAGACCACTGGCGGTTCCGCCGAGGGAATGCCGCCAGTAGTGTGGTGCCATGAGTGAGATGCCAACGCCGGAACCCACCCAGCTCGGCCAGCTGCGCCGCGAGCGCCTGCTGGGCTCGCGCCTCTACGTCTGCACCGATCTGCAGCGTTTTCTCCGCCCGTCCCCCGCCGACGGCGACCAGCGCGGTGACTCAGCGGAGATGGAGAGCGTAGACCAGCTCGACCTTGAGGCGCTGCGGCAGTTCTACGTCGCGGCCTTCACTGGCGGTGTGGACATCATCCAGGTCCGCGACAAGCAGGTCTCCGTCCAGGTGGAGATTGCCGCCCTGACGCTGCTGAAGCAGGTGGCCGACGAGCACGGCGGCCTCTCCGCCGCCAACGATCGGGCCGACGTCGCGCTGATCACCGGAGTGGACGTCTTCCACGTGGGGCAGGATGACCTGAGCACTGAGCAGGCCCGTGCCATCCTGGGCGACGACGTCGTCATCGGGCGTTCCTGCCGCACGCTGCACCAGGTGCGTGAGGCAGTGGAGGACATCGGCATCGACTATTACTGCACAGGTCCCGTCTGGGAGACCCCCACCAAGCCCGGCCGAGCAGCGGTGGGCCTTGAGCTCCCGGCGCAGGCCGCCAGCCTGGAGAGCACCAAGCCCTTCTTTGCCATCGGCGGGATCGACGCCGGCAATCTGGCCCAGGTCACTGAGGCCGGAGCCGAGCGGATCGTCGTCGTGCGCGCAGTGGCCCACGCCGAGGATCCTCAGGCTGCGGCGCGGCAGCTGCGCGAGCAGCTTCCCGCCTGAGCACCCATCCCGGAACCGGCGGCCCCGGCCGGAGCCGCCGCACACGCCCTGCAGGCTAGGACGCGCCGGGGGTGGATGCCTCCGGGCTGATGGCCATGATGACGGACTTGGTGCGGGTGAAGGAGGCCAGCGCCTCGGGTCCGGATTCCCGTCCCCAGCCCGAGGCCCCGACGCCGCCGAAGGGCACCGCCACGTCCAAGGTCGCCCAGGTATTGACCCAGACGATTCCGGCCCGCAGCTGCTCGGAGACTCGATGGGCGCGGCTGAGATCGGAGGTCTGGAGCCCGGCGGCCAAGCCGTAGGGCGTGCTGTTGGCCAGGGCTACAGCCTCCGCCTCGGTGTCGAAGGGCTGAACGGTCAGAACCGGACCGAAGATCTCCTCCCGCACAGCTTCGGCATCTTCTGGCAGGTCCGCCAGCACGGTGGGGGCGTAGTAGTAGCCGCCGTCCTTCTCAATGCGTGAGCCCCCGGTGATGACGCGTGCACCTGCGGAGACGGCGTCGTCCACCATCCTCTCCACGCGCTCACGCTGCGCGCCGCTCACGAGCGGGCCGATCACGGTGCCCTCATCACTCGGGTCGCCCAGGGGTACGCCGCCCACTGCGGCGCCAAGGATCTCCAGCACCTGCTCGTAGACGGGGCGCTGGACCAGCAGTCGGGAACCGGCCATGCAGAACTGCCCGGTGTTGAAGACGAAGGCCGAGATGATGGTCTCCACGGCGGTCTCCAGGTCCGCATCGGCGAAGACGAGGTTGGCGGCATTGCCGCCGAGCTCCGCTGCCACGGGCTTCAGCAGCTCACCGGCCGTGCGGGCCACTTCGCGGCCCACCACCGTGGACCCGGTGAAGGCCACGGCGCTGACCTGGGTATGGGTGACCAGCTGCCGGCCGGTTTCGGCGCCCGGACCGGTGACCAGGTTGTAGACACCATCGGGCAGTCCAGCCTGCTGGAAGATCTCACCGAGCAGCTGCGCTGACGCCGGCGTCTGCGGGGCCGGCTTATGCACCACCGTATTGCCAGCGGCCAGTGCCGGAGCCAGCTTGGAAGCGCTGAGAATCAGCGGGAAGTTGAAGGGGCTGATAGCGGCGACGACGCCGTGGGGCTCGCGCCGGGTGTAGGCAAAAGCCGGCAGCGGGGTATCCCGCACGGAGCCGTCCATCTGCTGGGCCAGCGCGGCGAAGTACTCGAACTGGTCTGCCGCCCCCGGGACATCCACCACACGGGCGAAGGTGATGGGCTTGCCCACATCCCTGCTCTCCGCCTGGGCCAGGGCTTCGGTGTTCTCCCGGATCAGCTCGGCGATCTTCAGCAGGATCCGCGAACGCTCCCGTCCGGAAAGCCCCGACCAGCGCCGATCGATGAAGGCCTCGTGGGCCGCCCGGACGGCCGCGTCAACGTCTTCGGCCGAGGCTGAGCCCGCCTGTCCCATGACCGTTCCGGTGGCAGGCTCCTCCACGTCGTATCCGCCCTCAGTGGCGGGCCGCCAGGTTCCGCCGATCCACAGTTCTGACCTGAGGGTTGAGTTCTCCGCCATAACGTCTCCTCATCACATCGAACGGTGATGTGCGTGTGATGCCCATCACACTCTCAAGGAGAGGGTAGACCGCCGCCGGTGTGCGCTGCCGGGGCTTCCCGTTCAACGGAAGTCGGCTCACCGTGAGAGTCGGTTCTCAGCGACGCCGGCCCGTCTTGGAGGATTTTCGGCCACTTCCGGGCCTGGTGCCACGGCGCGCTCCTCCCGGGGAGCGCGAGCGCGAGGCTCCGGACCCGCCAGCGGCCTTCTGCCTGGTCTGCTTCTGGCCCCCGCGATCGGTGCCCGGCTGACGACCAGCACCGGAGGCCTCCTGGGTGCTGCGCGGCGATCCAGCTTTGCGTCCGCGCGCAATGCCGATGAACTCCTGGATCAGCTCATCGTCCTCGCCGCGGCGCCATGCCAGCCCCACGCGCCATCCCGGGCGTCCCTCGATGGCGCGGATCACCACATCTTTGCGGGAGAGCATCCGGGCCACCGAGTTCGGCAGCACCAGCACACCGGCGCCCGAGGCCACGACCTCCAGGGCGATGCGCTCAGCACGGGCCAGCTCGGCACCCGTCTTGGGCTCCAGGGGGTCACCCGGGCCCTCGGGAAGCATCTCCGCGGCGGAGAGGAAGTGCTCCTCGGCGATGTCCTGCCAGTCCACCGAGTCCTCGGCTGCGGCGACCCAGTGATCGCTGGCCGCGCACACCACGGGCTGTTCCTGGTAGAGCCACACGCGGTGGAACACCTCGGTGTCGACATCCTCGCCTTCGGGCAAGCGCACATAGCCCAGGTCCGAGGCCCGATTCCGGACGCGTTCCAGCTGCCCGTCGTCGTCGAAGTACTGCACGTCCAGTGGGACTTGGCGAAAACGATCACGCCAGCGGGTGACCCACTTGTCCGGCGTCGCCCCGGGGAGGGCCGACAGCCTGAGCGCGGCAGGGGCTTGGTCGCCAGAACCGGCGCCATCGGCGGTCGTGGAGCTCCCACGGCTCTGCTCAGTCATGCCCACCAGCCTAGGGCACGCATGGCTGGTGCAGCCTGCCTAGCCGGTGACCCGTTCACGCTGCAGAAGGAGTCGCACAGGGCCGAGGCGAGGCCGCTACTTCACCTTCTTGCGCAGGAAGTCCACGCTGCGGTCCCAGGCCAGCTTGGCGGCCTCGGGGTCATAGGTGCCGATCGCGTTGGTGTCGTTGTGGAAGGCGTGGCCGGCGTCGTAGTAGAAGTACTCGACCTCGGCACCTGACTCGTCGCGGATCTGCTGCTCCTGAGCGCGAGCCTGCTCCACGGGGTAGCCCTCGTCGTGTTCGGCATAGTGTCCCTGCACTGCCGCCCGGATGCCGGCGTAGCTTTCCGGGATGCCCTGACCGACCCCGTAGAAGGGCACGGCGGCCGAAACCTTCTCGCCCTGCTGAGCCGCGAGCGCCAGCACAAACCCTCCGCCCATGCAGAAGCCGATGGCGCCCACGGAAGAAGAGGTGACGTCGTCGTGAGCCAGGAGGAAATCGGTGGCTGCGGCCAGCTGACGAGCTCCCTCCTCGGCGGGGAGCTTCGACATCATCTCACCGGCCTCCTCACCGTCATGGGTGATCCATCCGCCGTAGAGATCAGGAGCCAGGGCCACAAAGCCCTCGGCGGCCAGCCGGTCGGTGATCTCCTTGATGTGGTCGGTCAGACCCCACCATTCCTGAATGACAATGACGCCCGGGCCCGAGCCCGAGGGCGGAGTGGCCAGGTAGCCGTGGCCGGTATCCGTCACGTCTGCGCTGGGCAGGGGGAAGGTGATGTTCTGATGCGGGGTCTTCTCGGCCATGGTGCCCTCCTGGAGGTTCGCTTCTCGTCGTCGTGCGTCCCCTCACTCACTGTAGCCAACGACCGCCCCGTTGTGTGGGCAGATGGTGCGTTCTCAGCGGGTAAAACTTCCGTGAAAACGCACGAAGTGCCCACACAACTCGTGTGGGCACTTCGCGGTGACTGCGCTGGGCGCTTGACGGGATCAGTCGAGCTCGGAGGCCAGTTCCTGATCGTAGAGCTCCTGGAGGCTGGACTCGAGAGCGTCAAGCTCCTCCTGAACGTCCACATCAGAGGTCAGGATGCGCTGCAGGGCCTGGGACAGCTCCAGGTCGCCGCCGGGCAGGAACACGCGAGCGTTGTCCTGGCTGCGGGTGCGCTCGAGCTGATCCACGGCGGTCTCGAACTGCGGAGTCTCCGCGTAGACCTCGCTCATGTCAGCGTCCTGGTTGACCGGAACGTAGCCGGTCGCCTGGGAGAAGCGTGCGGTGTTCTCCGGAGCGGTCATGTGCCCGATGAACATTGCTGCAGCCAGCTGCTCCTCGGGGGAGGACGCCGAGGCGATCATCAGGCCTGCACCACCGGTGGGGGTCTCACCTTCAGAAGCCGGACCACCGGGGAGGAATGCCGTGCCGACCTCGAAGTCAGCGACGGAGAGGATGCTCACCAGCGAGCCGGTGGAGGCGATGGCCTGGGAGGTCACACCTGCGCCGAAGTCATCGTCCGGGCTGGTGGAGGACACGGTGGCCCAGTCACCCACGGCGTCCTGGGCAAACTCCAGAGCTTCAACGGTGCCCTCCGAGGAGACCGTCGAGAAGTCCCAGCCGTCGGACCATCCGCCGCCGTAGGCCCATGCCAGGTTAGCGGCGGTCCAGGAGACGTAGGAGTCGGCCGAGGGGAAGGCGAAGCCGGAGTCGGTCAGGTCGGCCTCCACCAGTGCGCGGCCGTTCTCAGCGACCTCTTCCCAGGTGGTCGGGACCTCGAGGCCAAGCTCCTCGTACTGATCGGCGTTGTAGTAGAACAGCGGGGTGGAACGGGCGTAGGGGGCACCGTAGTGGCTGTCCTCGTAGAGGTAGTCGTCGTAGAGCGCGGTGACGAAGCGGCTGGTGTCCACCTCGGCGGCTTCCAGCAGCTCATCCACGGGAGTGAGCGCGTCGTTCAGGTAGTTGGGGAACCAGGTCGCGTCAGAGAGCACGATGACGTCGGCGTTGGATCCGCCGCCGGTCTGGAACCACTGCGAGGTCTCCTCATAGTTGGCGCCGGAGGTGATGACCTCCACCTCAATGCCGGTCTCCTCGGTGAACTCAGCGATGAGCTCGTTCTCGATGTCCTGGGAGCCGCCGGGGTGGTTGGTGGCAAAGACGATGGACTCTGCCGGCTCGACTGAGGACCAGTCCGTGTCGTTACCTTCCGCCTCGGCGGAGGTGCCGGAGGTGTCGGGACCGCAGGCGGTCAGCGCCAGGGCGGCCAGTGAGATCAGTGCAGTACCGCGCAGGGCACGGCCGGTGGACAGCTTCTTCATGGTGCTCCTTGATTCTTCAACGGATGATTCAGGTGGGTGTTTCAGCAGGGTGTGGCAGCGGCATAGGCGAGGGGCTGCTCCAGAGGGTTTACTTCACTGCCCCCTGGGTCAGACCCGCCACGATGTAGCGCTGGAGGGCAGCAAAGACAATGAGCATCGGCACGATCACCAGCACGGCACCGGCCATGAGGATGCCGTAGCTGGCGGTGGTGGTCTCGATGGACCGCAGCAGATTCAGACCGACCGGCAGGGTCATCTTCTCCGGAGTGTCGGTGATGATCAGCGGCCACAGGAAGCTGTTCCATTCGTTGACCACGGTCACCAGTGCGACGGTCGCGATCGCCGGCAGGGAGACGGGAATCGCAATCTGGAACAGCTTGCGGAAGTGACCAGCACCGTCGAGCTCCGCAGCTTCGAACAGCTCCTTGGGAAGAGCCTTGAAGTGCTGTCGCAGCAGGAACGTGCCGAAGGCAGTCCCGAGGCCGGGCAGAATGATGCCCCACAAGGTATTGCGCCCGCCGAGTCCGGTGATGGTCAGGTAGTTGGGCAGCATCGAGACTTCAGCGGGCACCATGAGCGCGACCAGGATGCCCAGGAAGATGAGGTTCGCTCCGGGCACCCGGATGAACACCAGGGCATAGGCGGTGGTGATGGCCAGCAAGACCTTGATGATCGAGCCGATGGCGGTGACGTAGATGCTGTTGCCCAGGACGGTCAGCAGCGGAACTCGGCTCGCGACCGCTTCGTAGTTGTCCAGGGTGGGGTCCTGGGGCAAGAGGGTCGGGTTCATGGTGACGATCTCGCCGGGGGGCTTGAAGCTGGACGAGATCATCCAGGCCAGCGGGAGCACAATAATCAGCAGCGCGATGAGGATCGGCAGATAGCCGGTCAGCAGAGTGTCGGCCAGGTGGCGGGGTTCGAAGGCTCGCCGCCACGCTGCCCGGGGGGCGGCCGTGGAGCGGCCAACAGCGCGCCCGGCGGCTTCAGGAGTGGTCGGGGTGGTGGACAGGCTCACTGGTAGTGCACCTTTCTTTCCACGTAACGAAGCTGGACCGCCGTGATCACAAACAGCGTGAAGAACAGGACGACGGCGATGGCCGCGGAGTACCCGGCCCGCTGATAGGCCCCGAAGGACTGCAGATAGATCTCGAAGATGATCGTGTTGGTGCCGTGCCCGGTAGGGGTCATCGTGCGCAGGATGTCGAAGGCCCGCGTCATCGAGAAGATGATGTTGGTGACCAGCAGGAAAAAGACCGTGGGTGTCAGCAGGGGCAGCGTGATGGAGAAGAACCGCCGAATAGGACCGGCCCGGTCAATGGTGGCCGCTTCGATGAGGTCCTGCGGGATGGACTGGAGTCCCGCCAGAAAGACCACCGCACAGTACCCGAGGTTCGCCCAGACGTAGACGATGATGACCATGAGCAGGGCCCAGTTCTCATTGAGGTACCACTCCGGAGAGGACACCCCGAAGAACGCCAAAATATGTCGCAGCGCACCCCGGGCCGGATCAAAGATGAAGTTCCACACCAAGGCGATTCCCACCCCGGAGAGGACGTAGGGACTGAACACGGCCGTCCGGGCGAAGGTGCGCCCCGGAAGCTTCTTGTTTAACACCAGGGCGATCAGCAGGCCCAGCACCATGGAGCCGATGACGGCGCCTGCGGTAAAGATGATCGTGACGCGCCATACTTCCAGCCCGGAGTCTGAGGTGAAGAACCGGACGTAGTTGTCCAGCCCCACAGGATCCGCGCTCGGGGAGCCCAGCCGCCAGTTCAGCGTGGAGTAGTACATATTGCTGATCAGCGGGTAGTAGATGAACGCAAGAATCAGCAGAATGTTGGGACCGGCGAACAGCAGGAACAGGGACCAGTTCTTGGAGGCCGCCCGACGACGGGCGCGCTTGCGCTGGATTTCCAGCTGCCCCTCATCGGGTTTCTCCGGGGGCGCAGGCGTGGAGGCGTCCGGCCCCTGGGCCGTCTCCCGCTCTTTGAGCTGCGCTGTCACGTGCCTCCCTTAAGGTCTGTGGTGCTCCGAGTGCCCATGGTGTGGACCCAAAGCAACACGTCGGTAGCGGCTCGGTAGCGAAGAGGTGAATTCCTGACGAATCCTCACTAGTGAACTAGATCGTTTGAGTGCCCCGGATCGGACCGCAGCACCCTGCGTCACGGGTTGTCATATGACGGGAATTCTCAGCCGGTGATGAGAGGTTGGTGCCTGAAGGTAGCGCGCAGTCGAGGCACTGATCAGGAGGAAGCGGTCCGTGGACCAGGTGATAGCAGTGGTGCTGGCCGTGGTCCTCATCGTGCTGCTCATCAACTTCCTCGCCGCCCTGCTGGCGTTCACTCGTCGCGGTTTCAACGAGAACTGACTGCTGGTGGTCCTGCTGACGGGCACCACTGGAGCAGGCATGATCGCCCTGCTGGTAGTCCCGGAAACTGTGCTGGATCACAACATTGACCCGCCCGCCCGGCTGCTGGATGTCGCGGTGATCCTCACCGGCACCGCCGCACTGACCGCTGCCGTGCGCGCAGCAGCCGGCGCACGGACCCGCGCTCAGGCGCGCCAGGGACACGACTCTGCAGGTGATGCCCCCGGCTGGAGGGCAATCGCTGAGCATGGAGATCCTCGACCTCGTCTTCGACGTGCTCAGCGCGCTGCTGATTCTCTGCGGAGCCTTCTTCTTCAGCGTCGGCACCCTGGGCCTCATCCGCTTCGGCGATGTTCGCTCCCGTCCACGCTCTGACGAAGGCGGACAACCTCGGACTGGGTATGGTCCTGGCCGGTGCCGCCCTGTGGCTGGAGCAGTGGAGTGTCGCCGGCCTGCTGCTGGTCACCTGGCTGCTGGCCCTGGCCGCCGCGTCCGTCTCCGCGCACGTGATCGCGGGCCTGGAGGCTGACCATGAGGACGCCCCCGACGACGACGGCACCGCACCTGACCCGCCTCGCCACTCTTCACAGCCGCATTCCTCCCCCACCTCCGGGGAGGCCCGCGGATGAGCGTCTCTGTCGAGGGCATGCGCCTGCTGGAGGGCACCGCTGTGGAGGTAGGCCTGGATCAGGTGCTGCCGCTGGTGGCTACGGGTTCCACCCTGCTGCTGATGCGTTTCGGCTGGGTTCTGGTGACCGGCGAGCGCAGCTCTGAGCACCGTCCCGCCGGTGAGCTGGTCTCATGGCTGGTGGTCTGCGCTGCGGGAGTGAGCGTTCCCTGGCTGATCAGTGCCGGCGTCGGGGCAACTGAGCCGTGGCTGCCGGTCGCTGATTTTAGCTGGGAGGTCTACGCCCTGTGGAACGCGGTGTGGCCGATTCTACTCGGTATAGCGCTGGGAGCGCTGATCTGGTGGTTGGCATCTCGCGCCCTGTTGCCGCGCTGGGTGCGCGAGGCAGGTGGGTCGGTGGTTCAGCCCGGAGACCTCATTGCGGCCGAGGAGTCCCTGGTGGTGCGCGGGATGCGCGCCGGAGGTCAGGGACTTGACGCCGTCCATGAGCGGTCGGCCGCGGCGCGTGCCGTCAGCGCACGCGCTGGCGTGCATCTGGGCTACCGAGGGCGGCGCCTCGCAGGCACGGCCGAGACTCGCCTGGGCGCGTGGGAGAGTTCCGGCTTGGCCACGCTGGGGCTCGTGGTGGGCGCCATCGTGCTCATGCTGGTGGCAGGAAGGTGGTTCGGAGGATGAGGTGGCTGACCACGGGTGTGGTGCGAGCGGCGCTGGTGACCCTGCTGTGGATCTTCTTTGCGGGCTGGAACCCGGAGTATGTGGCCTACGGGATGGTCTCCATCGCGGCTGCGACCGCGCTGAGTCTCTGGCTGTTACCACCCCGGGAACCTTCGCGGCTGCAGCGCTGGCCGCTCCGGGTGTGGTTCTCCGCGGTGCTGTTCGTGTGGTTTCTGGGCCAATCGGTGGCCGGCGGCGTGGATGTGGCGGTCCGTGCGCTGCGGCGTCCGGTGAAGATCGAGCCGGCGGTCGTCGTCGCGCCGCTGCAGCTTCCGGAAGGGCATGCTCGGCAGCGTGCCCTGTTGATGATGAACCTCATGCCGGGATCGATGATCCAACGCGTGACTGACGGCGCCGGCGACCCGGCTCGCGTGACCTCCACGGGGTGGACGACGACGCCGGCTCAAGTGGAGCTGCACACGCTCTCCGCGTCCCTGAACCCGGCAGCGCAGTGGCAAAGTCTGCAGCAGAAGGTCTCCCGCGCGATGGAGTAAGACGGTGAGTAACTCCCGCGAGAATTCAGACACAGGGGAGCCCAAACGCACGAGAGCTCAGACACGCGAGAGCCCCGGTGTCCGTTTCTCTCGCGGAATGAAGTGCTCCCCGGAAGTTGGACTGGTTAATCCAGTTCCTTCTTCCGGGGAGTA
>NZ_JAVKGT010000039.1:0-26049 GCF_031432335.1 Nesterenkonia flava
GAACACCGCTTACAACTACGCAGACCACCGCTTCCAACTCCGGCTATCCGCCAGCAGGGGGCGGCACTGCGCTCCCGGGCGGCCGCATCACTGTTGAGTCCGGCTCTGCGAGCCGGTGGAGTCCTCTGCGGGGAGACAGCCGCCTGGGTACATCTGGGCGTGGCCGCCCCCAGCAGGATCAGTGTGATCACGCGCGGGCTGTTCCGGCGACCAGCCGGAATCCACGGCGCCTGGCAGATACATCAGGTGCCTGTACGCCGGAGCGAGATGCGGATGATGGGCGGAGTCCGTGTCACCGATGCTCAGCGCACCGCAGTTGACCTTTTTCTCGGAATCGGATGCAGGGGGCCGAAGAGGCCTTTAGACGAACTGCATCGGCTGGCCTCCGCGCCATCGCGCCGTCTGCAGGACTGGCCCGCGCGTGCTTCGTCTGCCACCAGCCAGTACCAGGCGACGCCCCTTGTGGCTGGGGCCGCCGATGTGCGCCTCCTCCGGCAGCGGGAAGCTGTTCTGGAACGGCTCATGGCCTCCGGCGCGCTGTCGGTCGATCACCTGCTCGAGGAGATCTTGGCGCGGCTGCCTGCAGGCGGGGCGCAGCAGCGACGTCGCAAGGCGCACATCCGCGAGGTCCTTGCTGGCTGTACGCGCTGACGGTAACTACAGACAGTGGCCGAGGGCTTAGTGCGTCTCACGACGCTTGCCCACCGTCCTGTAGACGTCATAGACACCGTCGATGCGTCGCACTGAATTCAGGACATGATTGAGGTAGCGAGGATCGCCCATCTCGAACGAGAACCTCGAGATGGCGACGCGGTCTCGAGAAGTGTGCACGGTCGCTGAAAGAATGTTGACCTGGGACTCCGCAAGGACCCGAGTCACATCCGACAGCAGGGACTTCCGGTCAAGGGCCTCGACCTGGATCTCCACCAGGAACACCGAGGACTTCGTGGGAGCCCATTCGACTTCAACGAGCCGGCCAGGCTGGTCGCGCAGCTGCTGGACGTTACGACAGTCCTGACGGTGCACGGAGACTCCCTGACCCCGCGTGACGAAGCCTTCAATCTCGTCAGGCGGCACCGGCGTGCAGCAGCGTGCCAGCTTGGCCAGGACATTTCCGGCTCCTTTGACGATGACGCCTGCGTCCGAATACTCCGAGGGCTTAGCGCTGGGTGAGGTGATGGGTGTGGTGTCGTGCTCCTCGGACTCCTCCTCCTCGGTGTCGAAGAGGGCCGTGAGGTGTTCGATCACATTCTGGGTGGAGACGTGCTCCTCCCCCACCCCCGCGTACAGTCCGGAGATGTCCGTGTAGTGGAGCTGCTGGGCGACCGTCAGCAGGACATCCGGGTTCATGACCTTCTGCAGGGGAAGGTTGGACTTGCGGATGGCCTTGGTGAGCGTCTCCTTGCCACGCTCGATGGATTCCTCGCGCCGCTCCTTGGAGAACCAGTGGCGGATCTTGTTGCGAGCACGCGCAGACTTCACGAAGAGCAGCCAGTCATTGCTCGGCCCGGCCGTCTCCGCTTTGGACGTGAAAATTTCCACCCAGTCACCGTGCTGCAACTCAGAATTCAGCGGCACCAGTTTGCCGTTGACCCGCGCGCCGATCGTCTTGTGTCCGACGTCGGTGTGGATGGTGTAGGCGAAATCCACCGGTGTGGAACCCGCAGGCAGTGAGATGACTTCGCCCTTCGGTGTGTAGACGAAGACCTCTTTGGCGTTGATCTCATAGCGCAACGACTCGAGGAACTCGTCCGGGTCCTTGGTCTCGGACTGCCAGTCCACCAGGGACCGCAGCCAGCCGATATCTGCAGTGGCCTGAGACTGCTGGGTCGCGCCTTGCGCGGAATCAGCGGAGGCTCCGGTTCGCTCTGTTGCCGCGGCCGCAGGGGCCTGCTGCGCCTGCTTGTACTTCCAGTGTGCTGCGACACCGTATTCCGCGCGGCGGTGCATGTCGTAGGTGCGGATCTGCACCTCGACGGGCTTGCCCGCTGGACCCAGCACTGTCGTGTGCAGCGACTGGTACATATTGAACTTGGGCATCGCGATGTAGTCTTTGAACCGCCCGGGAAGCGGATTCCAGCGGGCATGGAGCGTCCCCAGGGCTGCGTAGCAGTCCCGTACAGAGTCGACCAGGACCCGGACCCCCATCAGATCGTGGATGTCGTCGAACTCTTTGCCGCGCACGATCATCTTCTGATAGATCGAATAGTAATGCTTGGGCCGGCCGGTGATGGTGGCGGTGATGTTCGCCTCGTTGAGATCATCGGCGATCGTCTGGCGGACCTCCGAGAGGAACTTCTCGCGCTGGGGCGTCCGGTCCCCCACCAGCCGGACGATCTCCTCGTAGACCTTGGGATACAGAGCGGCGAACGAGAGATCCTCCAGCTCCCATTTGATGGTGTTCATGCCCAGGCGGTGTGCCAGGGGCGAGAAAATCTCGAGGGTCTCCTTCGCCTTGCGGGCACTCGACTCGGCCGGGACGTAGCGCCAGGTGCGGGCGTTGTGGAGCCGGTCAGCCAGCTTAATCATGAGCACTCGGATGTCCTTGGCCATCGCCAGGACCATCTTCCGCACCGTCTCCGCCTGGGCGGCGTCACCGAACTTCAACTTGTCCAGCTTGGTCACACCGTCCACGAGCAGGGCGATCTCTTCACCAAAGTCTGCGGTGAGAGTCTCCAGGCTGTACTCGGTGTCCTCCACAGTGTCATGCAGAAGGGCAGCCGCCAGCGTTGACCCATTCAGTCCCAGTTCCGCCAGGATGGTAGCGACGGCGACAGGGTGAGTGATGTAGGGGTCGCCACTCTTACGCTTCTGGTGACGATGGTGATGGTGCGCTGTCTCAAAGGCCCGCCGGATCAGAGGCAGGTCCTCTTCTGCTCCGTTGGCGCGCAGCGCGCGAAGCAGGGGTTCCAGCAGCGGAGAGTCCGTGGAGTCGGCAACTGCGCCGACCGAGCGCGACCGTCGGGGTGAGGAGCCAGCAGGCACGGCGGGTTCCTGCACGGCAGGCCCCGCTGGAGCCGGTGCCGCGCCGGAGGATGGTACGCCGTCGTCCTTCACTTAAGTGATGCTCCTCTGATAGACCGTGGAGGTCATCTTAAACCTGTGAGCCCCGTCAACGCGATTCGGTGCTGTGGCCGTCCGCTGCAGGCGCACCGTCCGCAGGGCCACCTTCGATGACGATGTCCCACTCTTCCTCGTCCTCGATCTCCTCCTCGGGCTCCGGTTCGGGAAGCGGCGGGAAGGCCACGGGCCTGCCCTCCTCGTCCAACGGGGTTCCCGAATAGGTCACCGAGGCGATGCCCGCCTCGATCATGCGCTCCTCACGCAGGGCAAGGACTTCCTCGGTGTGGGAGAGGATATCGGCGTCGTTGCGGCGCATGCGCGCGTACAACGGAGCCTGAACAAAGATGGTGGCCAGGGTACCGACGATAATGCCCACGAAAAGAGCCAGGGCAATGTCCTGGAGCGTGCCCGCACCCAGGAGAAGGGAACCGATGAACAGGATCGAGGCGACCGGCAGAATTCCAACCACCGACGTGTTCACGGATCGGACCAGGGTCTGGTTAATGGCGAGATTCACACGTTCGGTAAACGTCTGGTCCTTTTGCTCATGCAGAGGTTCCAGGTTCTCTCTGATCTTGTCGAACACCACCATGGTGTCGTAGAGCGCGTAGGAGAGGATGGTGAGGAAGCCGATGATGGCACTGGGGGTGACTTCAAAGTTCGTCGCCGCGTAGATGCCCACGGTGGTGACGACGACGAAGCCCAGACCCGCGATCGCAGCCAGCGACATCTTCCACGTGCGGAAGTAGAAGGCCATGTAGAGCGTCACCAGCACCAGGAAGATGACCAGGCCGATCATCATCTGCTGGGAGACGTGGGCACCCCAGACGGGACCGATGTAGGTGGAGGAGACTTGATCAGCAGCGACGCCGTAGCCCTCCTGGAGCGCGGCACCGACCTCAAGGGTCTGCTGCTCATCGAGCTGCTCGGTCTGCACCCGTACAGTCCCAGGGGCAATGTTGGTGACCGTGGCCGTCTGCCCGGAGACATCAGCTACAGCCTGCTCACCGATGCTGACGTCGGTGTTCTCCGTCTGCGAGACGGTGAACTCGCTGCCGCCGGTGAACTCGATGCCGAGGTTGAAGCCTCCGCGCAGCAAGGGGATGGCGACCGAGATGAGGATGATCACCGCAGCGATGAGGAACCACCGGTTCGAGCGCTGGATGAAGGGATAGGAGCGCTCCCCCGTGTAGAGCTGGTTGCCTGCTTGAGCGAATCCGGCGGCCATCAGCGCTCTTCCTTCCCGCTGGAGTGGGCCTCAGTCATAGAGTCGGAGCTGTCCTCACTGTCGCTTCCGTCCGCCGATGCTGCCGCCCGGCGCGCTGCAGCTTCGGCGCGTGCACGACGGCGTTCGGCGATGGTCATCGTCGCCCATTCTTCTTCAGAGACGTCAGGCAGTTCCTCAGCGCGGTCGGAGGCCGCTGAATCCTTCCCCGGCGCGGCGGCGTCGACAGCTTGGGCGGCGTCCTCGGAATAGACCACAGCGCGGCGGGAGAACCGGCCCGCACCCCGGTAGAGAACATCCACTCCCAGCTCGGCAGCGGACAATCCTGAGAAGCGCTTACCGGCAGCGAAGAACTTCCGACGCGCCAGCAACTGCATGAGCGGATGGGTGAAGAGGAAGACCAGGATCACGTCGATCAGCGCAGTAAGGCCGAGAGTGAAGGCGAAGCCGCGCACATTGCCCACCGCTACAAGATAAAGCACCACGGCCGCCAGGACGTTGACGGCCTTAGAGGCCAGAATGGTCCGGCGGGCACGTGACCAGCCCGACTCGACCGCGGCAGGGAGGGAACGTCCCTCGCGCAGCTCGTCCTTGACCCTCTCGAAGTACACCACGAACGAGTCCGCCGTCAGGCCGATCGAGAGGATCAGGCCGGCGATGCCGGCCAGCGACAGGCGGTAGCCGTCGGTCCAGCCCAGCAGGGAGATGGCCCACCAGGTCAGCACGCCCACGACGATCAGGGAAGGAATGGTGACCGCAAGCGCCAGCGCCCTGTACTGGTACAGCGCGTAGCCAGCGGTGAGGACCAGGCCGATGATCCCTGCCAGCAGACCCATGCGCAGCTGATCCTGTCCGAGGGTGGCTGAGATCTGCTGCTCGGACTCGATCGTGAAGCTCACGGGCAGGGACCCGTAGCGCAGCTGCTCGGAGAGCGTGCGGGCTTCTTCCTCCGTGAAGTCACCGGTGATCTGCGCGCGCCCGTCTCCGATGACTGCACGCATGCTGGGAGCAACGATCACATGACCGTCGAGCACCACGGCAAACTGATTGCGGACATCGCCCTGGGGGAAGCTGTGCAGCCGAGCCGAGGACTCCCGGAATGCGGCGGTGCCCTCGCCGTCGAACTGGACGTCGACGGCCCATCGACCGGTGCTGGTTCCCTGTGCAGTCTGTTCAAGCCCGTAGCTGGAGCCGTCGATCATCGTTCCGGGGACATCCACCGGACCCAGCAGGTAGGTGGTGCCCGTGTTGGGATCGCAGGTGATCAGCGGCTCATCGGGAGCCTGGGCCGCACGCTCCTCCATGGTGAGCTCGCGGGAGCAGGAGTAGTTCTCGAACTCCTCAGCCAGCTGGGGTGTCACCCACTCCAGCGACGAGTTGTCCTCAGGCCGAGGCTCGGGGAGACGCTGGTCATTAGCACTCTCCTCCGACTCCTCGTCCTCCGAGGCTGCGGCCTCCTCCTCATCGGAGGTTGCCTCGTCCTCGGAATTCTGCTCCTCCGCTTGAGCGGCCATGTCCGCCTCAAGCTCAGCGAGCTCCTCCTCCGTGAGATCCCCACTGTTGCGCAGCTCTTCGAGAAGTACGTCTTCGGCGTACTCATCGTCCCGGCCGATCTGAAGCACTGGGCGGAAGTCCATGTCCGCGCTGGCCTGAATGAGCTGACGGGTCTCTTCGTCCGGGGTGCCGGGCAGGCTCACGACGACGTTCTCGGCGCCCTGGGTGGCGATCTCCGCCTCCGCAACGCCCGTGCCGTCGACACGCTGCCGGATGATCTCGACGGCCTGCTCAAGCTGTTCGTCGTCGATCTGCTCTCCGCCCTCCGCCTGGGGGGCGAGCACCATCTGCGTGCCGCCTTCGAGGTCGAGGGCCAGCAGAGGGGCCCACTGGGCGCGGCCCTCCTGGACCCCGTAGGCCAGGGCTCCGCCCATGCCGAGCAGGAGAATGAACAGCGCAACGAGGGCCAGGCGTGCCCGACGCACAGGAGCAGATGCTGCCATGGAAGGGTTTAAGGTCAGTTCGTCTCGTCGGCGTCGGTGGCGCCGGCCGCAGGCTGAATGATCTGCTGGACGGCACCGATCAGGAAGTCGGCGCGGTCTCCGGTGGAGAACTCCAGTGTGATGCGCTGGCGCTCCTCATCGCGACCCACCACGGTCCCGACAAGACCGCCTGCGGTGACTACCTCGGCGCCGATCACTGCACCGGCCCGGGCGTTGTTCTGCTCGTCACGCATCTTCTTGCCGCGGCGGAAGGTCAGCACCATGAAGAGAACCAGGATGCCGAAGAGGATCAGCAGCAGCGGATCACCCAGGGGGTTCGGAGCGGCCAGGAGAGGGAAGAGAGTCGAAGCATTCACAACGGGCCACCATAGCACGTAGAACAGGAGGATTCCCGATGTTCTTGCTCAGGGTGGCCGTCCGAAGCCCACACTTCAGGGCCGCTCCTCGTGCGCCGTGCCCGATAGAGTCTCCTGCCCGGTCTGGGGCGGTGTCAGACCGAGATGCCGCCAGGCAGCCTCGGTCGCGATCCTACCCCGAGGAGTCCGAGCCAGCAGCCCTTCGCGGACCAGATAGGGCTCGGCCACCGTTTCGACGGTTTCGGTCTCCTCCCCCACCAGGATGGCCAGTGTGGAGAGCCCCACGGGTCCACCACCGAACTTGGTGCACAGGGCCTCCAGGACGGCGCGGTCCAGGCGATCCAGGCCGCGCGAGTCGACCTCGTAGGTGTTCAGGGCCTCGGAGGCATGATCCTGGTCCACCGTGTCGACACCGTGGACCAGGGCCCAGTCGCGCACCCGTCGCAGGAGCCTGTTCGCTATGCGCGGGGTGCCACGGGACCGAGAGGCGATTTCTGCGAACCCCGGGTTGGTCACCGACATGTCCAGCATGCCCGCCGAGCGTCGCAGAACTTTCTCCAGCTCCTCGGTCGTGTAGTACTCCAGGTGGCCGGTGAAGCCGAAGCGGTCGCGCAGTGGACCGGGCAGCAGTCCTGCGCGTGTGGTGGCGCCCACCAGGGTGAACGGCGGCAGCTCGAGCGGAATGGACGTGGCTCCGGCCCCTTTGCCCACAATGATGTCCACGCGGAAGTCCTCCATGGCCATGTAGAGGAGCTCCTCTGCTGGTCGGGACATGCGATGGATCTCATCAATGAAGAGGACCTCCCCCTCCGAGAGGGAGGACAGAATGGCCGCAAGATCACCGGCGTGTTGAATGGCGGGTCCCGAAGTGATGCGCAGCGGGGCCGACATCTCACTGGCGATGATCATTGCCAGCGTGGTCTTGCCCAGGCCCGGCGGGCCGGAGAGCAGCACGTGGTCCGCGGCGGTTCCGCGAAGGCGCGAAGACTCCAGCACCAGCGACAGCTGGGCCCGCACCGTCCCCTGGCCAACGAAATCCTCCAGGGCCTTAGGCCGCAGCGCCGCCTCAAGAGCCTTCTCCTCAGCAACCTGTCCGGTGCCGACGAGCTCGCGCGGGTCCTCGGTACTCATCGGCCTGCAGCTCCGGTCTTAGCACCGAGCCCGCGCAGCACGGTGCGCAACAGCACCGGCGTGGGAGCCCCGGCCACTTCAGGATCGGCCTTCACCGCAGCGTCCACTGCAGCGGCGGCGTCCTTCTCCGTCCAGCCCAGGGACGTCAGAGCCGAGGTGACCTCGTCGACAGCTGGCGCCGACGCCCCTTCACCGTGCTCCGCCTCCTGCGAGGTGGGCTCGTCGAGAACCAGCTTCCCCGCCAGCTCCAGGAGAATCCGTTGGGCCGTCTTCTTACCGATCCCGGGAACCCTGGTGAAGGCTGCGGTGTCAGAGTCCCGGATCGCCAGACGCACCTCTGCCGGGGTGTGCACTGAGAGCACGGCCAGCGCCAGACGCGGACCCACACCGGAGATCGACAGAAGGGTGGTGAAGATCTCGCGCTCCTCGGCATGACCGAAGGCGAAAAGCAAAGGCGCCTCGTCCTGGCGGGGAGCCAAGTGCGTGAACAGGAACGCCTCCTCACCCACGCGCAGCGGCGCCAGTGTTTGCGCGGTGGCGTGGACGTGCATGCCGAAGCCGGAGACCTCGACCACAGCGTGATCGAGCCCTACATGGAGAACGTCACCGCGAATGGAGGAGATCATGGGCCTACCTGCTTTCCACACCCGAACCGCTGCCTGGGGCGGAAGTCCGGGACGTCGTCGTACTAGAACACATCTTCGACTACTCTAGCGCTCTGGTGAGGACTGCGCCGGTAGATCATCGGCGCGCGGCGCGCTTCTCCGCCTCAGCCCAGGCCCGTTGGGCGGGCGTCAGGTCTGCACGGCGAGTCTCGGCGGCCCGCTGCAGTGCAGTACGTGCTCCCTGGTGCGTACGAGTCCCCGCCGTCATATTGACCGCCGCCCCTACGCCGGACCTCCACGCATGGCAGATGGCCACCGCATAGGCATCGGTGGCGTCCACCGGCTTTGGCAGGCTCGGGAGCTTCAGGATGCGCTGGACCATCCGTGCCACAGCGTCCTTATCGGCTCGGCCGTCGTCGGTGACTGCCGCCTTGACCTCCGAAGGCGTGTGCCATGCCACTGGGATTCCGCGTGCCGCGGCGGCGGCGATCACCACTCCGGAGGCCTGTGCGGTCGCGATTACGGTGGGGCCGTTATTGGAGGAGAAGACGCGCTCGATCGCAACGACGTCGGGGGCGTGTGCATCAAGCAGGTTCTCGGCGGCACGCTGGATGGCGAGGATTCGTTCAGCCAGGTCCTTCTGAGACGACGTGCCGAAGACCTCCACGTGCACCGAGGTTCCCGTGCGGTTGGGGCTCATCTCCACCACCGCGAAGCCGCAGCGCGTCAGGCCCGGGTCCACCCCGAGGATGCGCTGCGCCACTCGGGAGGTCCCGGCGGTGGTGGAGAGGCCGGCCCGGACCATGCTCAGCCCTCGGCGTCCAGCGCCGCCAGGGTTTCCGCAGAGAGGTCGGCGTTGGTGTGGATGCCCTGGACGTCGTCCAGATCATCAAGAGCATCATGCAGCTTCAGGAACTTCTTCGCCGCTTCCAATTCCAGGTCGACCTTCACGTCGGAGACGAAGGCCACCTCGTCGGAGTCGTAGGCGATGCCGGCTTCCTCGAGTCCCTTGACCACGGCCTGGAGGTCTCCGGCCTCAGACTGGACTTCGAAGCTCTCCGGGTGCTCGATGACCTCTTCGACGCCGGCCTCCAGGACGGCCGCCAGGACATCGTCTTCGGTGAGATCGCTCTTGGGGACGGTCACCACGCCCTTGCGCTGGAACATGTAGGCCACGGATCCGGGATCAGCGACGGTGCCTCCGTTGCGGGTGACGGCGGTGCGCACCTCCGCAGCGGCACGGTTGCGGTTGTCGGTGAGGCACTCCACGAGCAGTGCCGAACCCTGCGGCCCGCGCACCTCATAGGTGATCTCCTCGTAGTCCACGGCGTCACCGGTGAGGCCGGCACCGCGCTTGATGGCACGGTCGATGTTGTCGTTGGGGACCGACTCCTTCTTGGCCTTGGCGACAGCCAGCGCGAGCGCCGGATTGCCGTCAGGATCAGGGCCGCCATTGCGGGCGGCAACCTCGATCTGCTTGATGTAGCGCGCGTTGATCTTTGCGCGCTTGGCATCCACCGCTGCCTTGCGGTGCTTGGTGTTGGCCCATTTGGAGTGGCCGGCCATAACTCTCCTTGTGGTATTTGGTGCCGTGATGTGGGACGTGTCGTAGGTCTACAGCCTACCCAGCGTGGGGGTCCGGCGAATGGTGACGCGCCTGCCTGCTGACTCCCACCATCCGCTGCAGCACGGTGATGAGGGAGGCCAGCACCAGCAGGCTCAGCACCGCCAGCAGAACTTCAGCCGGGAGCCCGAGTCCGGTGAAGCCGGTGAAGACCAGGGTCAACACGACCCTCTCTGGTCGCTCGGCGATGCCGGTGTCAGCCTGATAGCCCAGCGACTCGGCCTTGGCACGGATGTAGGAGACGAGCATCCCCAGAACCAGGCAGGCCGCCGCTGCTGTGCCCAGCCAGACGTGTTCCCCACCGGTGTAGAACCAGATGAGCAGCCCGAGGAAGATCGCGGCGTCCTGCACGCGGTCCAGGGTCGAGTCCAGGAAGCTTCCGAAGGCGGAGCCGTGGTTGCTCAACCGTGCCATGAGACCGTCGATGAGATCGCTGAAGACGAAGAGGGTGATGAAAACGGTCCCCCAGAACAGCTCCCCCAGAGGATAGAAGATGAGCGCCCCGGCGCACACACCGAGGGTGCCGATGACTGTGACGGCGTTGGGGGTCAGCCCGAGAGCCAGAAGGCCCTTGGCCACGGGGGTGAAGATGGCGCCGAAGAAGGCTCGCGCGTATCGGTTCAGCATCAGTGGTCCTCCTGCACCCGGCCGTCGTCGTCAGTGAGGTACCCCGCAGCATCCTCGGTGTGGGCGCCCCAGGCCTCAGCCAGCAGCTGCCTCGTCTCTCCCAGGGTCGCGGAGAGGTTCTTGGTCTGGGCGATGACGGGCAGGAAATTTGTATCCCCGCCCCAGCGAGGGATCACGTGCTGGTGCAGGTGGGCAGCAATGCCGGCGCCCCCGACCTTGCCCTGATTGATGCCCAGATTGAAGCCCGCTGGCTTGGCCACAGCGCGCAGCACGCGCATGGCCTGCTGGGCAAGACGAGTGAACTCTGCCGCCTCCTCTGGCCGCAGGTCGGTGAGGTCCGGCACGTGCCGGTACGGGCAGACGAGCACGTGGCCCGGGTTGTAGGGGTAGAGGTTCAGGATGACGAAGCACGTCTTCCCGCGGGCGACGATGAGCGAGTCCTCATCGCTGCGGGCAGGCCCCTGACAGAAGGGACAGTCATCGGCTCCGGTGACCTGGTCCTGCCCCCGGCTCTGGTAGGCGGCACGGTGGGGATTCCACAGTCGCTGGAAGGCATCAGGAACTCCGGCCAGCCGGAAGTCGTCGATGCGCGCCTGCTCCTCTCCGCTCACGGTCCGGGCTCAGGCTTCCCGCTTCTCGATGGTCTCCAGGATCCGCCGGACGGCCTCATCCACGGGCACCTGGTTGTCCTGACTGCCATCGCGGAAGCGGAAGGAGACCGCACCCGCCTCGGCGTCCTCACCTCCGGCGATGAGCACGAACGGAATCTTGTCCTTGGCTGCCGTACGGATCTTCTTGGGGAACCGGTCGGTGCCGTCCTCGAGCTCCGCGCGTACACCGGCGGCCTTGAGCTTATCGATCACTTCACCGAGGTAGTCGTTGAAGGGCTCGGCCACGGGGATGCCACGCACCTGGACCGGTGCCAACCAGGCGGGGAAGGCACCGGCGTAGTGCTCCAGCAGGATGGCGAAGAACCGTTCGATGGAGCCGAAGAGGGCCCGGTGAATCATGATCGGCCGCTGGCGGGTCCCGTCCTCGGCGGCATACTCCAACTCGAAGCGCTCCGGCAGGTTCGGGTCCACTTGCACGGTGGAGAGCTGCCACTTGCGCCCGATCGCGTCGGTGATCTTCAGGTCGATCTTGGGACCGTAGAAGGCGGCCTCGCCGGGAATCTCGGTGAGCTTGAGCCCGGACTTCACGGCCACGTTACGCAGCGCCTGGGTGGCGTTCTCCCAGTATTCGTCCGAGCCGACCCACTTGGACTTCTCGTTGTCGCGCATGGAGAGCTCCAGCTCGAAGTTCTCCAGGCCGAAATCACGCAGCAGCGAGACGACGAAGTCGACCACCTTAGTGACCTCGTCCTCAAGCTGATCCTCGCGGACGAAGAGGTGGGCGTCGTCCTGGGTGAAGCCACGCACGCGCGTCAGGCCGTGCAGCGCGCCGGAGCGCTCGTTGCGGTACACGGTGCCGTTCTCGGCCAGTCGCAGAGGAAGTTCCCGGTAGCTGCGCCCGCGCTCCTTATAAATCAGGATGTGCATGGGGCAGTTCATGGGCTTCAGGTAGTAGTCCTGACCCTGTTTAGTGACGTTGCCCTGCTCGTCGACCTCCTCATCCATGGAGATCGCAGGCCACATGTCGTCCTTGTAGTTGGCCAGGTGCCCTGAGGTGGCGAAGAGGTCGGCCTTGGAGATGTGGGGCGTGTAGACGTAGGTGTAACCCGCCTCCAGGTGACGGGCTCGCGCGTGCTGCTCCATGAGGCCACGCACCAGCCCGCCCTTGGGGTGCCATACGGAGAGGCCGGATCCGATCTCCTCGGGGAAGCTGAACAGGTCCAGCTCCCGGCCGAGACGCCGATGATCGCGGCGCTCGGCCTCCGCCAGGCGCTCCTTGTAGGCGTTGAGGTCCTCCTTGGTGGGCCAGGCCGTTCCGTAGAGGCGCTGCAGCTGAGGGTTCGTCTCTTTGCCGCGCCAGTAAGCCCCCGCGGCGCGCATGACGGCGAAGCCGTTGGCGATGATCTTGGTGTTGGGCACATGCGGGCCACGGCAGAGATCTGCCCACACGCGCTCGCCCTTGCGGTCCACGTTGTGGTAGATGGTGATGACGTCCCCGCCGACCTCAACGGAAGCCTCGTCGGCGGCCTTTTCTCCGGAGCCCAGCAGTTCAAGCTTGTAAGGCTCCTCCGCCATCTGTCGCTTGGCCTCGTCGAGGTCGACCACCTCACGCTCGAAGGTCTGTCCCGCCTTCACGATCTTCTGCATGGCCTTTTCGATCTTCTTCAGATCCTCGGGCGTGAAGGGGTTCTCGACGTCGAAGTCGAAGTAGAAGCCATCGGTGATGTAGGGCCCGATGCCAAGTTTTGCACCGGGGAAGAGCTGCTGCACCGCTTGCGCCATCACGTGGGCGGTGGAGTGGCGCAGCACCTCAAGTCCCTCCGGCTCGGAGACATCGACAGGTTCGACGACGGCGCCTTCGGGCAGCTCTCGGGAGAGGTCCCAGAGCTCACCATTGACGCGCATCACTACTGTGGTGGCCTGATCTGCGAAGAGCGTGGTGCCCGTGGTGCCCGCCTCAATGGTCGTGGGTTCGCCGTTGAGGGTGATGCTGAGGTTCTCGGACACGAGGCGTGGTTCTCCTAGATCAGTCGAGCCGCGTACTTGGGACGTGCCGATTCTACGGGATCGCGCGGGGTGGAGCGCCGCCAGCCTCGCCCGTTGCCGCGGCGTTCCCTCAGGACTGGCAGCCGGGACACCAGTAGAGACGCCGGCCCTGCAGCTCACGCTCGGCGATCGTGGCCCCGCAGCGCAGGCACGGCGTCCCCTGATGCTGGTAGACCCAGTGGCGGCGCGACGCGGTGCCCCCGCGAGCGGCACGCCCCGCGCGGTAGTCGTGGATGTCTGAACCCCGGGCCCCCAAAGCGGGGTCCTCAGGTCTCAGCGTGCAGATGAACCCCTCTGCGACGCCGTCGCGCATCTGGGTAGTGAGCGTCTTCCACAGACTCTCCACTCGCTCGGGGTCCAGCTCCTGGGCCGGGGTATCAGGATCGATGCCCTCCACGAACAGAGACTCTGCCCGGTAGATGTTGCCCACTCCGGCGATGACCGACTGATCCATCAGCGCCGCGGCGATGCTGATCCTGCGCGCCGCCAGGTGGGTGCGGAACTGATCCAGCAGCCGCTGATCCCGTGAGTCGCTTTCTCCGCCCTCACTCTGGTGGAGAGGATCGGGGCCCAGGCGTCGAATGAGCGACTCGTACTGCATGGGATTTAAGACCTCGCAACGCGAGGGGCCTCGTAGGTCTGCCCATCCGTGCTGGACATGGATGCGGGCGCGCACGGCCCCTGCCGGGGGGTCGGGGATGACCCAGCCGTCGTCGTCGTACTGAAGAGGCTGCGCATCCGAGAACGCGCGCGGGGCCCCGAGACTGCCTGCCGCTTGGAACGCCTCATCACCGCGGAAGCTAAAGGCGCCGTAGAGCCCGAGATGGACCTGCCAGATATCGGGGCCCAGGTGGATGAAGAGCTGCTTGCCCCACGCTTCGGCACGCTCGGGGGCACGTCCGTTGAGACGAGCTGCTCCGGCGCTGAACCGGCCCTGGGGTGAACTCACCCGCCATGTCTGGCCGACGACCAAGCGATTGAGCCGCTCCGCCAGGCGGTGGAGAGTATGGCCTTCCGGCACTGCGTAGGAGTCTGCCGGTGGAAATCAGTCGAGGATCTCGCCGGTGTTCTCGTAGTGGGTGATCTTGCCGATCCGACGCACGTGCCGCTCCTCGTCACTCCACTGACCGGTGAGGAACGCATCGACGATTTCGGTGGCCTCCGTGATGCTGTGCTGGCGGCCGCCCAGGCCCACCACATTGGCATTGTTGTGCTCGCGCGCCAGGCGGGCGGTCTCAAGATTCCAGGCCAGTGCGGCACGAATCCCCTTGACCTTGTTAGCGGCGATCTGCTCTCCGTTGCCCGAGCCACCCAAAACAATCCCCAGAGAGTCCTGACCCTGTGCCTGCTCGGCGGCGACAGCTTCAGCCGCGTGCAGGCAGAATCCGGGGTAGTCGTCCTGCGCGTCATACTCGGTGGGGCCGTGGTCGATGACCTCGTAGCCCTTCTCGGTCAGATGCCTCACCAAATGGGCGGAGAGCTCCATACCGGCGTGGTCGGTGGCAATGTGAACGCGCATCGGCTTCCTTACCTTCAGCTTCGGGAACAAGCAGTGACCATCCTATGCTGAACACACTATGACTGATGATCGCCCCGAGTTGCCGAAGTTCTCGCGCCGTCTGGGCGCGCCCATTGCGACCGTACGGCCGGTGGGAAAACCCCCGTCACAGGTGACGGGACGCCCCGACCGGCAGGCCCACCAACCCCCGCAGAACCCTTTCGAAGGCGCTGACTCCTCCGAGGAGCTGCCCAGCCACGAGCTCCCGGGTAACCGTCCCAGTGAGGCCGATCCCCGTCAGCCCAGGCACGATGCCCTCGCCTCCCCCTCACAGCGGCCGGATCTTCCGGCGCCCCTGCAGACGATGCCCACCGACTTCGGAGTGATGCCCGGCCCTGACGGCGCTCCCGTGCCCGCAGACCCGGATCCCGAGGACGTGGACCCCGGGAGTTTCTATGCCCAGGTGGGCGGACGGCCCACGTTCCAGAAGATCGTGGACGTCTTCTACGACCAGGTGGCCGAGGACGAGGATTTCCGGGCGATGTATCCCGAGGAGGACCTGGGGCCTGCCAAGGAGCGGCTGCTCATGTTCTTGGAGCAGTACTGGGGAGGGCCGCGGACCTACCAGCAGCGGAGGGGACATCCTCGCCTGCGGATGCGTCACATGCCGTTCACCGTGGATGCTGCGGCGCGCGACAAGTGGCTCGCGTTCATGGAGAAGGCCGTGGACTCCGTCGACTTGTCCCCGATGCACCGCGAGGTCCTCTGGGACTACCTTGAGCGGGCCGCCCACTCGATGGTCAACGCCTGACGCCGCAGCGTCTCAGAGCTGGACGTTCCCGCTGGTCCGGCACAGAATGTAGCCGGCGCGTGAGCTCAGCCGTGCCCACCGGCCCTGCGTGTGAACCTGAGTCTCGGCGTCGGCCCCATTGAGGAACCCCAGGGCGAACGCCCCGAATGCTGCCCCCGCCGGCAGGGCGACGCGCCCCCGTGTCTCGTTCCCTGCATCGACGTTCAGCGGTGCGCCCCAGACCTTCTCGCGAACCTGCTCCACCACCGCAGCGCCCGCCGAGGTGGGCACCGCCTGGTTGATCTGAGCGATGCCCTCCTCAGCAGCGGACTTCAGGACCGCGTTCTTCAACGAGCCGGCAGGCTGCCACCCTGATCGCGGCGGAGTGACCGCCGCCCACGGGGCGTTCAGCCGGCTTGGCGGAAGCGGCAGTTCGGTCTCTGCAGGACCCAGTCGAGCAATACGTTCGGTGATGGAGGAAAGCTCCACAGTGGCGTCCACAGTGGAAGCCTCCGCGAGCCGGATCGCGCGCATACCCAGCACAGCCGGCAGCGTGCCGACCAGGGAACTGGGAGTCATGACCGGGACCCAGGCGGCCAGGATGCTGCCGACAGTCTGCAGGCGGATTCCCTGCTCCTGAATGCGGCGAGCCCGGGCCACGTAGGTGGCCAGATCCTGCAGTGCGGCCGCCTCGGCAAACCGAAGAACGGGGGCAGATCGGACGGCTGAGCTCTCGGTGGTCATGCAGGTGATTCTTCCAGAGCCGCGCGCACTTCATCGACCAGGAACTGCATATGTGCTCGGGCTCGGTCAGGCTGCTGGTGGGCTACCGCCTCGGCGACGGCGTCGTGAGCGTCCAGGGCCTCCGGCATGGGGGTTTCGGGCATGAGTCCGTGCTGGGTCCGTCCCGTCAGCACCTCTGCGACCACATCGGCCAGTGCCGCGAACATCGAGTTTCCCGATGCTTCCAGCACCACCCGGTGAAATGCCACGTCAGCGACCATGAACTCCTCAAGCCGACCGGCCTCCCCCAGCGACCGCATCTGGGCTGCCAGGCGCAGCGCCTCATCCGCCTGAGCACCGCTGCGCCGAAGAGCGGCCAGCTCCGCCGCCTCAGGCTCCACGGCGATCCGCAGCTGCGTGAGCTCAATATAGGCCTGCCGCGCATGTGAGGAGGTCAGCCTCCATCCGATAACGGTCGGCGCATAGACGTTCCAGGCCGGCCGCGGGCTGACCACGAGTCCGACGCGGCGCCTGGAGGTCAGCAGTCCCAGCGACTCAAGAACCTTCACGCCGTCTCGCGCGGTGGTCCGAGAGATGCCGAAGCGAGCCTGGATGTCCTCGAGCGTCAGTACGCTGCCTGGCCTGAGGACCCCGTTTGTGATCTCTCGCCCCAGCACGTCATAGAAACCCGCTCCCACACTGCTCCTCTCAAAGGTGTGACCAATAGACCGAAAAGGTGCTACCTTATTCGGCGGTGGTCTCCATCACACCAGTTTCTCCCGGTTCGCCGCTGCGTGAATCGCCAACGGCAAGGAATTCAATGACGAGTCCCAGCACCTACCCTAACCAGGACACGCCGCGCCACCTGGTGGTCATGGGCGTTTCCGGCTCCGGGAAGTCGACCCTGGCCACAGCTTTGGCCCGGCGCCTGAGTCTGCCCATGGCCGAAGCCGACGAGTTCCATCCCCCGCAGAACATCGCCAAGATGTCCTCCCAGATTCCTCTCACCGATGAGGATCGGTGGCCCTGGCTACATGCCCTGCGGGACTGGATGACCTCTCACGCGGAGACGGGCAGCATCATCACGTGCTCGGCGCTTCGTCGCAGCTACCGAGACCTACTCCGAACGGCGACCGGTGACGTGCTCTTCCTCCACATAGACGTACAGACGCCGCGACTGCAGGAGCGCGTCGCACATCGTTCAGGCCACTTCATGCCGCCGGCGCTGCTGGACTCCCAGCTGGCCACCCTCGAACCGCTTGCCGCCGACGAACCCGGCATCCGGCTCTCCAACGACTCCACCGTGGAGCAGCTCATCGACGACGCCGTCGCATGGCTCTCCCCCTCGTTGCCCTCCTAACGGGCTCCACCACCTAGAGAATAACGGGCTCCACCACCTAGAGAATAAGGAGTTCTCATGACCAATGACGGTTGGGAACAGACCCTGGGCACTGCGCCCCTGCTGAGTATCGCCGCCGGCGCTATTGCCGTGCTTCTGCTGCTGATCATTCGCTTCAAGGTCCATGCCTTCCTCGCGCTGATTCTGGTGAGTCTGCTCACCGCAGCCGCCGCGGGTATTCCGACCGGGCTCATCGTCCCCACCCTGACGTCGGCATTCGGCAGCACGCTGGCGTCGGTAGCCCTGCTCGTGGGCCTGGGCGCTATGCTTGGGCGACTGGTGGAGGTCTCCGGTGGTGCAAAAGTCCTCGCCGACGCTCTGGTGAGCCGCTTCGGCGAGAAGCGGGCACCCTTCGCCTTGGGTGTGGCCTCGCTCCTCTTCGGCTTCCCCATCTTCTTCGACGCAGGTCTGGTCGTCATGCTCCCCGTGGTCTTCGCCGTGGGTCGGCGACTCGGGGGCTCCATCCTGCTCTACGGCCTTCCCGCCGCAGGCGCCTTCTCCGTGATGCACGTGTTCGTGCCCCCGCATCCGGGTCCCGTCGCCGCTGCGGAGCTGTTCAACGCCAACATCGGGGTGGTCCTGCTGGTAGCCCTGCCCATCGCGGTGCTGACCTGGTACGTCACCGCCTACCTCTTCGGGCTCTGGGCGGGACGCCGCATTGAGCTGCCCATCCCCGTCATCCTCGGCGAGGCCAGCGCCGAGGCCGAGGCCAATCCACCTCGATTCGCCACAGTGGTCAGCATCCTTCTGCTGCCGATGGTCCTGATCTTTTTCAATACCGGGCTGGACACCCTCTCGACGGCTGGCACGCTCTCCTCCGAACAGGCGGAGTCCACCTGGTACGGACTCCTGACCACCATCGGTCAGACCCCGGTGGCATTGACCGTCACTCTGGTCGTCGCCATCGCCGCTCTGGGCGCCCGCGGCGGCCGCGGCATGGCCGGGGCGCAAGAGGTGATGGACAAAGCGCTGGCCCCAGTCTGCGCGGTGATCCTCATCACCGGTGCTGGCGGCATGTTCGGCGGGGTGCTGCGCGAATCGGGGATCGGCAATGCCCTCTCGGTCTCCCTGGACGGCGTCGGCATCCCCCTCATCCTGGCCGGATTCGTGATCGCAGGCGTGCTGCGCATCGCCCAGGGCTCAGCAACAGTGGCGCTGACGACTGCCGCCGGACTGCTCACCACCGGTGTGGCAGAGGCCGGCTTCAACGAGGTCCAGCTGGCGGCGATGGTCATCTCGGTGGCCGCGGGCTCGGTAATCGCCTCCCACGTCAACGACTCGGGCTTCTGGCTGATCTCGAAGTTCTTCCAAATGGACGTGAAGACCACCCTGAAGACCTGGACCGTCATGGAGACCACCATCGGCGTCATGGCCTTCGCCCTCGCCAGCGGGGTCTTCCTGGTGGCCAGCGCGGTCTGAGTCCGGGAACGCCGCGGCACGTTCTCGAGCGGGAGGGATACGAGCTCAGCTGTCCCTCCCGCTCCATTAGAGTGGACGCTGAGCCCCCGTCGTCGTTGCTGAAGGAGCCGCCATGCCAGAACGGCAGTACCGCGTACCCACCCCCGAGCAGTCGGTGGAACAGCTGGTCGGCATGCTGCAGCTGGAGTCCCTGCCTGTAGAACGCTCAGAGGGCGAAGCGCGCGCAGAAGATCGGTTTCTGGCTCCGGTGCTTGAACAGGCCTTCTGGCGTGTCTTCGGTGGACAGGTCCTGGCACAGTCTGCCGCGGCCGCGATGCAGACCGTGGACCCGGAGCGAGCCATTCACTCTGTGCATGGATACTTCCTGCGCCCCGGTGACGCCACTAAGCCCATTGAGATCCGTGTCGAGCGCCTGCGGGACGGCGGCTCCTTCTCCGCCCGTCGCTCCCAGGCCTATCAGGACGGGCGCCCCATCCTATCGATGATCGCCAGCTTCCAGCGCCCCTCCCCGGGGCCCGCCCATCAGCTGCCGATGCCCGAGAATATCCCCGAACCGGAGGACCTTGCCCCGCCAGAGGAGCTGGTGGGACACGTTAAGCATCCCGTTGTCCAGGAATGGGGACGGGGCCGTCCCTTTGACATCCGCCACATTGATCGGCCTATCTACTTGGAGGCCGACCGTCATCCTCGTCCCACCACCGCGGTATGGATGAAGACCAAGACCACGCTGCCGGATGATCCCAACATTCACCGAGCCGCGCTGCTCTATGCCTCTGACTACACTCTGCTGGAGCCCATCATGCGCCGCCACGGCCTCTACTGGGCCAAGCCCGGCCTGAAGATGGCATCGCTGGATCACGCGCTCTGGTGGCACCGCCCGGCCCGAGCCGATGACTGGCTGCTGTACGTCCAGGACTCTCCCAGTTCCCAGAGCGCTCGTGGACTCGGCACCGGCTCCCTCTACACCCGGGAGGGCATGCTGGTGGCCACTGTGGCACAGGAGGGTATGGTCAGACCTCCGCAGGGCCTGAAGCCGAAGCTGGCCGAGACCTTCCAACGGACGATGGTGGCCGGAGGCCGCAACCAGCGGCAGCTCAACGAGCGCTACGGCACGGCCTGGCGCTCTCGCTACAGCGGCTGAGCATCCTTCGGGGCGAAACCCACTAGGCTGGTCCCTAAGATCATTCGCCCACCGGTTCGGTGCGCGCGAGACCCCCAATCGGTTAGGACTGGATTCCCAACAATGGCTGAGTTCATTTACACCATGGTCAAGGCCCGCAAGAAGGTGGGCGACAAAGTCATTCTCGATGACGTCACCATGTCCTTCTACCCCGGTGCCAAGATCGGCGTGGTCGGCCCCAACGGTGCCGGTAAGTCGACCATCCTGAAGATCATGGCCGGCCTGGACGAGCCGTCCAACGGTGAGGCACGACTCTCCCCCGGCTATTCCGTAGGCATCCTGCAGCAGGAGCCTCCCCTCAACGAGGAGAAGACCGTACTGGGCAACGTCCAGGAGGGCGTTGGCGAGATCTACGAGAAGCTGGTGCGCTACAACCAGATCTCGGACGAAATGGCTAACCCCGACGCGGACTTCGAGGCCCTCATGGAGGAGATGGGCAAGCTTCAGGAAGAGATCGACGCCGCCAACGCATGGGACCTCGACTCACAGCTTGAGCAGGCGATGGATGCGCTGCGCTGCCCGCCCGGCGATGCAGACGTCACCCATCTCTCCGGCGGTGAGCGCCGCCGCGTGGCACTGTGCAAGCTGCTGCTCTCCAAGCCTGACCTGCTGCTCCTGGATGAGCCCACCAACCACCTCGACGCCGAATCCGTCCTGTGGCTGGAACAACACCTGGCTTCGTATGAGGGTGCTGTGCTGGCCGTGACCCACGACAGGTACTTCCTGGACCACGTAGCCAAGTGGATCTGTGAGGTCGACCGTGGTCGCCTCTACCCCTATGAGGGCAATTACTCGACCTACCTGGAGAAGAAGCGCGCCCGCATGGAGATCCAGGGCAAGAAGGACGCCAAGATGGCCAAGCGCCTGGCCGAGGAGCTGGAATGGGTCCGCTCCAACGCCAAGGGCCGCCAGACCAAGTCCAAGGCGCGACTGGCCCGCTACGAGGAGATGGCTGCCGAGGCCGAACGCACCAAGAAGCTGGATATGGACGAGATTCAGATCCCGCCGGGACCGCGTCTGGGCACCCAGGTCATCGAAGCTGAGAATCTGCAGAAGGGCTTCGGAGACCGTGTCCTGATCGACGGGCTCTCCTTCTCCCTCCCCCGGAACGGCATCGTCGGAGTCATCGGTCCCAACGGCGTCGGAAAGTCCACACTCTTCAAGACCATCGTCGGCTTTGAACCCCTGGACGGGGGCAACCTCACCGTCGGTGACTCGGTGAAGATCTCCTATGTCGATCAGAACCGTGCCGGCATCGATCCGGAGAAGAGCCTGTGGGAAGTGGTCTCTGACGGACTCGACTACATTCACGTAGGGAACGTGGAGATGTCTTCTCGAGCCTATGTCTCGGCCTTCGGCTTCAAAGGCCCTGATCAGCAGAAGAAGGCCGGCGTTCTCTCCGGCGGTGAGCGCAACCGTCTCAACCTGGCACTGACGCTGAAGCAGGGCGGCAACCTGCTGCTGCTGGATGAGCCCACCAACGACCTCGACGTCGAGACCCTCGGCTCTCTGGAGAACGCGCTGCTGGACTTCCCCGGCTGCGCCGTGGTCATCTCCCACGACCGCTGGTTCCTGGACCGCGTGGCCACTCACATCCTCGCGTGGGAGGGCACCGAAGAGAATCCCGCCAACTGGTACTGGTTCGAGGGCAACTTCGAATCCTATGAGAAGAATAAGGTTGAGCGGCTGGGTCCCGAGGCAGCACGTCCCAGCCGCGTCACGCACCGCCGGCTGACCCGCGGCTGACCCGGGTCAGAAGGGCGCCTCCGCCGTGGCGGCGGGGGTGTCCCACCCAGGAGCGGCCGAAGGCACAGCGTCTCGGGTCTGACCGGAGTCAGTAGAGGAACTGTCATCGCCGCCGGGGACCTTATTGACGTTTGGGGAACTCTCCTCGGCGGACGAGGCCGCTGCGCCGGAGGCAGGGGCCGACTCGGGCGAGCCCTCTGCCGCTGGTCTGATCCGTGCAAAGTGTGTGGTGCCGAACGTCAGGTCGTGACCTACGGTCTCCGCATCGATCTCCACGGAGATGCCCGTAGCGCCGTCGTCGTTCTGCCAGCTGCGAATCCGCGGCCGGCCGGTGACGATCACCGGATCGCCCTTGGCCAGTGAGTTCGCCGTATGCTCTCCCAGCTGCCGAAAACAGGTCACGGTGTACCAGTTGGTCGTACCAGAGACCCATTCGGAGCGTTCGCGATCAAACCATCGCGGAGTGGAGCCCAACCTGAAGGAACTCAGCATCAGACCAGAAGATGTGGTCCGAAGCTCGGGGGAGGTGCCGAGGAAGCCTCGCACGGTAATGGTGTCCGACATTGTCTGACCTTCCTAGCTTCACGGCCTGCGGCTAATGGGTCGCCGACGGCCGGCCGTGATGAGACCGCCTGGACCTAAGAACGAGTCTCGCGAGCGCACACGGGTCCTGCACCTCAGTCACGCCCTCTGTGGAGCCACGGCGCGCCCCTCGTCTCGAGGTGACCGGTGGGGCAAACTGTGCACGGGGATTTCCCCACCGGTAGAATCGAACTCCGGACATCGGCGCGACCGAGAGTCCGAGCGCCCCAGTAGCTCAGGGGATAGAGCAGCGGCCTTCTAATCCGCCGGTCGGGGGTTCGATTCCCTCCTGGGGCACCGGGCATCAGCCCAGAGTCAAGAACTGTGGGGCCCGCCCCTGTGCGCATGACGCTCAGGGGCGGGCCCCACATCGCATAAGGGAGCCGCGCCCTCTGACTCCCGCCCGAGCGCCGCGCTCACCGCATCAGGGAATGAGACCGGTGTGGAGCCGTCGCAGGTCGCGGCGGGAGCTCAGCCCCAGCTTTCGCACGCATTCGTGGTGTGATACTCCACCGTTCGAACGGACAGCCCCGACTGATCGCCGACCTCGCGGTTGGTCAACCCTGCACTGGCATAGAGAGCCACCTGAGATTCGCGCTGAGTCATCCCGGCTCGGCGCAGCATATGATCGTCCAGCCCTCCGGCACGCGTCGGGGCGTCGTCGGCTTCCTCCTGATCCGTATCTTCAGGTGCGGACCCGGACTTCTCCTCTTGGCCAAGTCGCTCCAGCAGCTCCCGGACATAGGCCATCGGCTCCGAGGCCCCGGCCGTGCTGAAGGTCAGAGCAGCCCACTCTGCTGCCTCCACGGCCGCGTTCCCGTAGGAATGCAGTGTTTCAGGATGCTCAGCCACCAGCGTGATGAGATCCAGCGCCGTGAACGCCTTGTGCAGACGGAAGGGACCGCCGTCGCCCATCATCTGCCCGGCGCGCAGCGGCGGCTGCGCAGCATGCCACCGGTGCACGGTCAGCAGCCGCTCGGCCGCCGCCTCGGTCCGGCCCTGGGAGCAGGCCAGGAACCCGTCCAGGTAGTTCTCGATGGCCTGCTGGAACTCTCCGCGCACCGGCGTGGCAGAGCTCAGAATGGAGTCACGCAGGGTGGAGACCAGCGTGGTCCACCCCGCGTAATGCGCGGCACGCACCAAGAGCAGAACCGGCTCCACGCCAATATTCCACCATCCCCCGTGTCATCGCGCATTGCCAGCAGGTGATGCATTGAGGCCTCGTGGTCCCCGGTGACCACCGCGCCAACTGCGCGCAGCCACTCGATGAGCCCCGCAAGAAGCGGAACCTCGTGTTCACGCACCTCCTCCAATTGTGCGAGTAGGTCCTCGACCTCCTCCGCACGCCCCTGAACGATAGGGACCAACGCGGCGACTGCATAGACGAACAGCGCCGGGGGGCATTCACGGCGCAGCATGGCCCGCCCCGCCGCACGCTCCGCCACCTGGTGCGCTTCGTGCCAGTACCCTGCCACGAACAACTGAAGAGCCAGCTGCGCCTGGGCTGTGAGTCGCAGCGGTAAGTGGCGTGGTTTTCGCACCGGTAAGTGGCATTTTTAGCAAGCCAGGTGGCCGCCGGCAGGTGATGTAGGAGTTTAGAGCCCGAATGCTCCGCCACTGATGAGGATGAAGATACCGAGGCCGATTAGCACGATAGGGAACAGCACGTGTTCCCAGCGTTCTAAGATTTCGGCGATCGGCGGGCGGGTGGCGATTAACTTGGCCAGCATGACCAGGACGGCGACGAGTACGAGGAAGACGATGCAGTAGGTCACCACCGTGGCTGGGGCTACGTTGAGGAAGACCGGCACGTAAACCCCAATGTTATCCCCGCCGTTGGCGAAGGTGACTGCTGCGACGGTCCACACGCTAACCCTCTTGTCCGCGATTTTGGCATCGTCATCATCGTCCTGGTCTTCACGCCAGGCCTGCCACCCAGCCCACAGGCCCAGACCCAGGGGAATCAGCCCAAAGTACGGGATAGCTGCCGAGGGCAGGATGGCTCCGGCACCCAGACTCACCAGCACAGCCGCACCGAGGATGCCTGAGAATCCCAGGTATTGACCGGCGGCGATACGTGCCGTGGTCCCGCGTTGTCCAGCTCCACGGGCGAAGAACAGCGAGACCACGATGATGTCATCAATATTGGTTGCGATGAACAGACCGATCGCCTGCACAACAGAGGAAAAAATCACGGGACCAGCCCCGAGGAGCAGCACCCCGGTACTGAACAGCCAGAGTCCAGACACGGCGCGTCCTCATCGACGGCCAGAGTGACCTCGACCAACGTAGTCAGCGCCTGTGCCAGGTGCGCATCAGTAATCTCATACCGTGTCTGGCGACCCTGGGTCACAGCGACCACGATCCCGCAGTCGCGCAAGCACGACAAATGATTGGAAACATTCGAGCGGGTCAGACCCAACCCCTGGGCCAGCTCCGCCGGGTAGGCGGGGCGTTCCATCAAGATCAGCAGTATCCGTGAGCGGGTGGGGTCGGCCATCGCCCGGCCCAACCGGTTCATCACATCTACACGCGAAGCAATAGTCAGCATCTGGTTAACTATACAGCTAACGCTGAACCATCCAATCTGTACTCACTTTTCGGGAGCGTCCCAGTTCCTTGGTTGTGGGACGGGCCTCACGAGCAGGCTTCGGGAGCCACAGTTATCGGCGCGTCGGTGTGACTGTTAACTTCGTTTGGCGGGATTCCGCAGCTTCATTTGGCGGCTTCAGGTCAGGCCAACCACCAGGGTTGATCGGGCTGCTTCAACGACGTCGTCGGTGATGGTGTTGAGCTCGTTGATCTTCATGACGCGTTCGATTTGGGTGAAGAGTCTGTCGACGAGGCGGAAGTTGCCCCGGGTGATGCGGGCGATCGCGGCGATAGCTTGGGCATCGGTGTAGTCGTCGGGGTCAAGGGTTTGGCCGAGTTTGCGCCAGCGTCGTTCCAGGACAAAGCGCAGTTCTTCTTCGGCCAGTGGTCGGTATTCGTGGGCGAAGCCGACCCGGCTGTAGAGCTGGGGGTAGCGGCTGAATTGTTTTTCGATGCCGGGCATACCAATCAGGATGAGCCCGATATTGGTGCGGTCGTAGCGATCTCGGAGGTATTCGAGCGCGCTGGGACGCAGGCGTTCGGATTCATCGATGATGATCAGGTCAATATTTTTAGTACGCATTCTCGGTGGCCCGGTGAGTTTGCCGAGGGTTTCGAGATGCTGGTCAATGCAGATTGAGACACGAGCAGTGATGTGGGCGAGGTCATCTTTGAATTGCCGCGGGGTTGAGAGCACTTCGGGAGTGAAGAACACGGTACGTTTCTGGGCCAGGGCAGCGTAGACCTTATAGTCGGAGTCGTCTCTGGGCCCCCATTCTTGGCTCTACGGATTTCAGGTGGGGATGGCCCCGTCGAGGCCTCCTCCGATGAGCAG